>NZ_BBLT01000004.1:0-300000 GCF_000775915.1 Sporocytophaga myxococcoides | reverse complement strand
ATCTGATATTCCCTTGGAGTTAATGTTATTTCTGTTCCCTGCCTTGAAACTTTTTTGTTATTTGTGTGGATAACAATATCACCAACAACTAATGTTGCAGAAATTGAATCTTTTACGCTTACATTTGAAGTGCTTCTTTTCAGAAGTGAAGTTACCCTTAGAATAAGTTCCTTCATGTAAAATGGTTTTGTTAGATAATCATCAGCCCCGCAGTCATAGCCTTGAACTTTATCTTCAAGTTCATCGAATGCCGTTAATATCAGAATAGGGGTTATTGTATTGTGTTTCCTAAAGTCTTTGCAAAGTTCGTAACCATTTTTGTGAGGGAGATTAATATCCAGTATAACACAATCAAAGTCACTTTTTTTTAGAACTTTTTCAGCGAGAAGTCCGTCAAAAACAGTTTCAACCTCCATTTGCTCTGCCGATAATGCTTCTTTGATATTCTTATTTAAGGCAGGGTCATCTTCTATGATTAATATTCTTTTCAATTTCTCTCTGGTTATAGCCTAAACCAAATTTATCATTTAAAAGTATGGAAGACAAATATCCTTTTTATCTAACCTATAGGGAAATGGTTTACCTTTAACTTTAACTCTACGGGCTCGTCCTTTAGTTCCATCATTTCTAAAAAATGGGCTCAATTGCAACGAAACTATTAATGGTAAGATATATTAGATCTGAAGGCAGTATTTATATGTTGGTCAGATCGTTTAAAGTACAATCGGCTTGCCGATATGTATTTTACTGGAATTAAGTAGCAGTAAACCTAAAATTTGATAAAATGATTCTTTATTTGAATACCATATTTGTGTAATTATATTTAAGAAACCAACCTTTATTGTTTGTTCTGAATGCTAGAAGATTTAGTTAACTAGATGGTATGTCTGAAAGTATAAAAATAGAAAAGCCTTGTCATGAAGACTGGAATAAAATGAAGCCGAAAGGTCAAGGGAAGCATTGTGAATTATGCAATAAGGCTGTAATTGATTTTACTAATGCAAAAGAAGATGAGATAATAAATTATTTAAAACAAAATTCAGGACAAAGAGTCTGCGGTCATTTTAAATCTGATCAGCTTACTAAAAAGCATTCTTATACTGATAGGTTGCTGAATAGTTTACTTGTATTTATTGAAAAGAGATTTTCAGTACGAATATTAACTAGTTCTTTTAGCTTTATAGTGGGAGTGCTCCTTGTTATGATCGGATGTCAAAACAGAACTACAGGAGAGGTGGAGCTTCAGAAGATTGATATAAAAGACAGTTCTGGTAATATGGGATCAATCGGAATTTCTGGGGGGAAAGTTAAAAAATCTTTATTTTGTACAAAGTTATGCAAAGTGAAGATTATAATTTAGTTAGTTTAGTGCTCCCTTCAGGTATCCTTGACTTCTTTTCAATAACCAAAGTTGCTCATACAGAAGAAGTACTGAATATTTATCTTGAAGAGAAAAACATAAAACCAGAAGAGTTTAAGACAAGCAAGCTCACTAGCAAGGGCTTTTTTGATGAAATAAAAGTTCAGGATTTTCCAATCAGAGGCAAAGATGTATTTCTTTATATCAGACGCAGGAGGTGGGAAGATGAGGAAGGATCGATTGTTTATCGGAACTGGGAACATGTAGCCAAAGGAACGCGAATGACAAAGGAATTCGCGGCTTTTTTAAAAGTTATATCTCGATTCCAGACCGGTAAGCTGTAAAAGTTTAGGAGATTATTTTGGAGTTGATGGTAAACTTCTGGAAGAACAATATAGAGATCATCTTAGCAATTTTCATTGCTGGGATCAACTAGAACATGCCGAGCAATGGATCCTTTATGAAGATAATCTTGGTCCATATTTAAGTATCGATGAAACAGCTCTTTCTCAGGGAGAGTTGTATACAGTTATCACTAATAAAGAAGCCAGAGGGCAAAAGGGATGCCTGGTAGCAATGATCAAAGGCACCAATAGCCAGACCGTACGAGAAGTTCTGAACAGGATACCAGATTATAAAAGGCATAAAGTAAAAGAAGTCACTCTGGATATGGCAGCTTCAATGGAAAA
This sequence comes from Sporocytophaga myxococcoides, assembly GCF_000775915.1. Classification (NCBI taxonomy): domain Bacteria; kingdom Pseudomonadati; phylum Bacteroidota; class Cytophagia; order Cytophagales; family Cytophagaceae; genus Sporocytophaga; species Sporocytophaga myxococcoides. The sequence goes on along the minus strand of NZ_BBLT01000004.1, from coordinate 297,951 downwards.
CATAGTCAAATATTCATTTCCTAAAGCTACTCTTGTTACAGATAGATTCCATGTTCAGAAACTTGCATTTGATGCAGTGCAGGAAATGAGAATTCAGCTTCGCTGGGAAGCGATAGAACAAGAGAATAAAGAGTTTGAGCTCAGTAAAGAATTAGGGAAAAAGTTTATCCCGGATATTTACGAAAATGGAGATTCATTGAAACAATTGTTGGCCCGTAGCAGGTACTTGCTATTTAAAGCAAAAACAAAATGGACCCCATCACAAATACACAGAGGCGAAATTCTCTTTAGACTCTATCCATCGCTGGAAACGGCATACAATCTGTCAATACAGTTAGGCAATATATTTCAGACTATAAAAGATAAAAGAGTAGCCTTTACTAAACTGGCTCAATGGTATGATAAGGTAGAGAAAGCAGGATTTGAATCATTCATGACAGTGAGAAGATCAATTGAAGCTCATTATCCCACTATTTTAAACTTCTTTGATAACCGCAGTACCAATGCTTCTGCTGAATCTTTTAATGCAAAAATCAAAGCCTTCAGATCTGCTTTCAGAGGAGTAAGAAATGTAACTTTCTTTTTATTCAGACTTGCAAATATCTATGCTTGAAAAAATTATATCGCTCCCCAGGTTTTCCGATTGATCCGTAATATGCATCAAAGTCTAAGCTGTGATACATCTGAATCTGTTATGGCTAAGCCTATCTGGGTCAAAGATTCTGTAAAGATGAAGAATATAGATGGTAAGAATTAAACCATTTCTTTTTATGAGGAGGAAAGTCGGAGTCTTTTGGCTGATTTTCAAAATAAAAAAGCCTTCAATTGTAAGATTGAAGGCTTTACTCTTGTGGGCCCTGCTGGAATCGAACCAGCCACCTACTGATTATGAGTCAGTTGCTCTAACCGAATGAGCTAAGGGCCCCTTCCCTAAGAAGACTTTTATAAGCCCCCTTGAATTTGGGAGTGCAATTTTACATATTTGCATTCATATTGCCAAACATTTAAACACTATTTTCATTTGAATTTTTCAGAATATAAAAATATTATTTTTGACCTGGGTGCTGTAATCATCAATATTGACTTTCAAAAAACTTTTGAAGCATTTGCAAAACTTGGGAATACTGATGTATTACAGGTACTTAAGAAATTTGAAGATCAGAAAATATTGCATAGGTATGAAACAGGAGAGGTAGATGACAACGGTTTCAGAAACCTCATCAGGGAGGAGTTCGGAAGTCAGTTGTCAGATGATCAGATCGACAATGCCTGGAATGCCTTGCTTCTGGATATCCCTCAGGAAAGAATAAATTTGATATTAAAGCTGAAAAACAAATACAGATTATTTATACTGAGCAATACCAATGCAATCCATATAAAGGGTGTAAATGCTATATTGCATAAAACTACCGGTACCCCGAATCTGGATAAGATTTTTGAAAAGGTATATTATTCTCATGAGGTTTTGTTAAGAAAACCGGATGTAGCCATTTATGAGTATGTTTTGAAAGACAAAGACTTAAAGGTCTCCGAAACAATCTTCCTTGATGATAATTTAGATAATATAAAAGCATCTGAAAGGGTGGGAATTACAAGCTTATGGGTAAATCACCCATTGACGATTTTAGATTTATTGAAAGATGCGTAAAGAAAAAATTAAAACATACCTGATTCAGTTTTTCCTATTTGTTGCAACTTTAACTACTACAACTTTAGCAGGTTATACCTTTACATCTTCAAAGTCTGATAGCTTTGAAGCGATATTACAGGGATTATATTTTTCTATCCCATTTCTTGGTATACTTACCATTCATGAATTCGGACATTATATAACAGCCAGATTGTATAAAGTAAAGGTAACACTGCCTTATTTCATACCATTTATCACTTTTATAGGCACACTCGGAGCTTTTATAAGGATTAAAAGTAAGCTGGGGTCTAAAAAGGAAATCTTCGATATTGGTATTGCTGGACCACTGGCTGGATTTGTTGCTGCTTTGATATTGTTGTTTTACGGCTTTACCCATTTGCCTTCGCGTGAACATATTTTTACCATTCATCCTGAATATGAACAATATGGTCTGGAATATGAAAAATTTGTCTACACTCAAAAAAATCCAGACCCAAATGTTGTCAATTACAAATTAGGAGATAATCTCCTGTTTAAGTTTTTCAAGGAATATGTTGCACCTGATCCTTTAGCAGTGCCTAATGCTTATGAACTGATTCATTATCCATTTCTTTTTGCCGGTTTCTGGGCATTATTCTTTACTGCGCTTAATTTGCTGCCAATAGGGCAGACAGATGGTGGGCATATTTTGTATGGACTGGTGGGAGCTAAAAGACAAAGGCAGATAACTCCTGTAATCTTTACCTTATTTGTATTTATAGGTGGATTAGGAATTTTTTCCAATGATAATGTTTTTGGAAGTTACGTACCCTTAGGTTCATTTGAAAACTTTATTGGATTTGCTCCTTTTTACCTGTTTATCCTTTATGTGATATTTTCCAAGGTCAGCGAAAGCAAAGTCACTAATTTTTTAATTGCCACTGTTATATTTACACTGCAGTTTTTCCTTAGTATAATGTGGCCAACCATTCAGGGTGCTATAGGTTATTTGGTATTTGCATTATTGTTCGGGCGTTTTCTGGGTATATATCACCCACCGGCAGAAATAGAAGAACCATTAAGTACCTCAAGAAAAATATTAGGCTGGGTAGCTTTGATTATTTTTATAATCTGCTTTTCTCCCCAGCCTTTAATGATTGAATAGAAAATTTATTTGTTGAGTAATACCTTTTTAACAGTCAGCGCATTGCCGTCAGTAAGGTAAAGGAGGTAAAGACCATTATTCAGATGGCTTATATCCATCGTGTTTTCTGAAAAAGTATAATTATCGTAAAGCTGCTCAGCCATTACACGGCCAGACAAATCATATAATGTTGCTTTGGAGATTTTACCAAAGATATTAATGAGCCCTGCGCTTGGATTTGGGAAAACAGAAGCTTCAAGCTCTTGTACAGGAGGTTTATTCCCAACAGGAAATCCTTTTCCAAAGACGGGTCTGATCATGATAGTGCCGGCAGCTCTGTCAAAATGTTCCCAAACGTTTCCAAGATTTACATACATTTTATCCTGGTTATCATTATTCTTGTCAAAGCCAATTCCCAGCTGATAAGTATTACCAAAATTCTGGCGATATCCAACATAGAAGGAATCTGTTAATAATACCGGATTTGTCAGCTGATATCTCTTATAAGTATTGAGACTTGTGTATTCAATAATAATTTCTTGTGATGATATGATCTCTTCATTGTTAGTGCCAGGACTTATAGATTTCCAGACATGCAATCTGAGAGGTTGTTTGTCAAATGAGATTCCAACTCTTGGAATATAAATTTCTATATCGGTGATGGTATCAGGTTGGTTTAAACCGAACTTCAAGGCGAATCTTGATCCTGCAGAGTTAGAGCCTACATAAAATTCAGCAGTGCCATCATCATAAGCAAAATAATCGGATAAAGCCGTACTTCTGCATATACTGTCATTTACTCTGTAATCAATTCCTTTTTCAATAGTATCCTTTGCGTGAATAGCAAAGCATTGATTGATGTAAACAGGTTCATATGTTTCCGTTATATTAATATCATCAAGATCCCATGCGATAGTTGCCTGAGCAAAAGGGCCAATCAAAGCTCCCTGCAGGTTTCGAGTCTGAAGGATGTTTTCAGTGGTTTTATCAATTGCATAACTCGTATAGGTAGGAGTTCGGGTAATACCCATATTATGAACACGTACATTGCTTGATGATGCTATTGCACTTCCTCCACCAGCTACAAATTGATTTACCGGCATTGACTGATAATTTTTAAGTAAGGAGGTAGGTAAGGTTATAGGGGCAGCATCCGGATATAATGTATCACTTTGAGTTCTGTTGGCATCCAGGATGATGTAATCTATATTCCAGATATCAAAAGATCCGCTTTGTCTTCCATAGGAAGTAAAGCGAAACTGAAAGCCACCATGGAAGAAAGAGGAGTCTGTTAGCGGAATAATTTCCTGAAAGAAATTTGATTTATCAGCAATCGGAGGTTTTTTAGACCAGACTTTTTTCCATTCTTTTTTTGCATTTTTAAATTCAAGTCTCAGGGAATCAATTTTATTTTCAGAAGGGTCTCCGAAACCTGAGTTTTGCCAATAAAAACTCAGCATGACTGAGTCTGCTGGCGTTAATGTCTGAAGATTTATTGGTCTGGAGGTAAGGTCGTCTGTTTTTCCCTCTGCCGTTGGTATAGAAAAATTATATGGCATTCCTTCAGAATTGAGACCATCAAAAGTTGCTACTTTTACACTCGGAGGATTCATGGCGTAATCCTGGGAGATAAAAGTTCCACTTCCAGATTCCCATCTGGACAGATCAGGCGTACCTGTATTGTTTTGAGAAAAATCTTCGAAGAAGGGTAAAGAGAGCGTGTCATTAATAGCAGCTACTCTTGCATTTTTATTTAATCCTCTTGAAGGATCGAATTCGAGGGGGCGGATAAAGATCTGCCCCCAGGTATTTTCATTGAACAAGAAAAAAGAAAAAAGGAAAAAGAAAAATGGAGATCTTATAAAGCTTTTTAGCATATAGATAATTTTAACGAGTCAATGTAGTCGGTTGACCGGCTACCCATACATCAACGATTTCTCCTATTTTTAATTTTTCTCCGGCAGCAGGTTTTTGTCTGATTACTGTTCCTTCCGGCTCTGTGGATTCAGGGTCAGCTTTTTCTGAAATGGAAAGTCCCGTTCCGGCAAGTAAAACTCTGGCTTCATCCAGAGGCATTCCTATCAGATCAGGTATTTCTTTTTCTTCTGTCCCGGTTCCATTTCCTACCATTAATGTTACTTTGGTTCCTTTTGATACTGGTGCACCATGTTCGATATGCTTTCCGTCCACCAACTGGTCTATTACCACATTTGAGTATGGGCTTGGCACATATTGTGTTCCGGCAAGAATAAGATCATAACCTTTAAGCATCATTTCGGCACTTTTCAGGGAAAGGTCTACAAGGTTAGGCATTTTAACTTTTGGGGGATTCAAAGAGCTTACAGAAATATAAATCTTTCTGCCATCTTTTACTTTTGATCCTTCAAGTGGGTGTTGGGAAAGGACAGTATGTGGCTTGCTTCCGCTTACATAAGTAGAGTCATTGATTTGGTATCTCAGGTTTCTGGATGAAAGAAATTCGTCAAGTTCCGCTACAGTCATTCCGGTTAGTTTGGGTACTGTTATGCTTTCCCCATGCTTCGTGGCAGAAGGGAGATAGAAGTAAAAGAACATGGCCAACAGTCCGAAAAATAATACTGCAATGATGATCACATGAATGACTATGTGCTTCCAGGAGTTTGCTTTAAAAATCATTTATATTAAAACTTTTCTGTTATTTCTTTCAATTCCGAATGTAAGTATTTTGTCAATGAAATCATAAGGCTTATAACCGTTGATCGCAGTCTGGTGGAAAATACAGGTTGCCGGAGTCATACCTGGCAACGAGTTTACCTCTATAACTATTGTCTCTGCTCTGTTATCATCATATATTTTAACGAATGCATCAATACGGGCATATCCCTGAATATTAAGAATTTTTGCAGCTCTTTGCAGTTCAGTTCTTACCTGGGACGAAATATATTTCTGAGCTTCAGGATCTTTGCTGTATCTGGCTGGTGTTATATTCTGACCTTCACCGGCAAGAAATTTCTCCTCAAGAGAAAGGACATCTCCGGTAGCCAGGGTTTCACTAGGTTCAAACATTTCATATTCAATTTCCCCGCTTGCATTAAATCTGGTAAGTAAACCTCCTGTAACTTCAAGGAAATGTTTTGCATCACCCTTGCTTACAAGATCTTCTATCAGAAAATAGTTTTTGCAGGGAAACTCTTCGTTGTACTTTAGTTTTAAAGTTCTTGAAGACTCTGAATCTTTTAAATCATCCCATGCAAAGATCAATTTTGCATAAGCTGTCAGTTCTTCCAGGTTGTTAATTTTCTTTACCGCAGAGCTGCAACCATCGTCAGCTGGCTTTGCTATGATAGGATATTGAAAAGTGCTTTCGATTTCTTTAATAAGAGTTTCATAGTTATCTGCCCACTCATTTTTGAATACGAGTTTATGATTGGCAACCTTTACACCATTTTCTCTGAGAAGTTTATTTGTCTCATATTTATTAATGGTAATCTTAGAGCTTTCAACTCCTGATCCATTGTATGGAACACCGAATTTCTCCAGATTACTTTGAACTACACCATCTTCTCCGGGTCTTCCATGTAATGCAATAAATACCGAATCAACTTTTTCCGCCAGTTCCGGATAGCTGATTTCTCTGGGCTCAAGAATGGCATTACCTGTATATTTAACAGTGATATCTTTCGCTTCAGTGATTACTTTCTGTATAACAGGATGTTTGGATTTTGAATCCGCAGCAAGGACTTTGTCTCTGATATCATCTGCATTGTCTTTCAGCATGATGTTTACAGGGATAAGATACAATTTGTGCGAGTCTTCATTTCCTGTGAGGAAAATCGGTACAGGCTCATATTTCTTGCTGGAGGCCAGTTTCTCAAAGATGTTCCTTCCGCTTTCTACGGAGATATGTCTTTCGGAAGAATAACCACCCATGATTACAGCTACTTTTGTTTTTTCAGAAGCCTCTGTATTCAGTCTGTGCAGATTTGTATCAAGAGTGTTTAATAACTGCTTGAATGCAAAAGTTTTCTTACCTGTTTTTATTCTTTCCGCAATGGATGTTCTGATAATATAGGTCAGGAATTGAGATGGATTTAACCCTATCTCGGCAGCCTGATGGAAAAAGAAACTTGATGGAAGCATTCCCGAAGTAGTATTCGGATCGTTCAGAAAAATTTCTCCTTCCTGATTGATGAACCCATCAAGTCGTGCATATACATTAAAGTTTAATTCATTGAAAAGACGCTCGCATGCTGTTCGGATTCCTTCTATCTGATTGGTTGGAATGTCAATCGGTGTAACTTTCCTGCTCATTCCCGGAAGGTACTTTGAGCGATAGTCAAACACTTCATTGCCTTTGCGAATTTCTGTAGGAGGAAGGGCTATAGCTTTCCCATTTTCATCCTGCACTACTATACAACTGAACTCTTTGCCACTGATAAAACCTTCAATGACAATTTCTTCTTCGTTGTCAAGGCTTTCAAGGATCAGCGTGGAGTCAGACTGGCTGAAGTGATAGTTTAGTTGATCGAATAGATGTTCCGGATGATTGACTTTATTGCCACTGATCATTACCGGCAGACCTATACCATCACGTATATCCGTTAATGTTCTTATGAAATTGATTTTGCCTTCTTCTGAAAGGCTTGTCCAGTCGTGTTTTGAAACCGGCTGCATGAAAAAGCTTCTGTAAACAGCTTTCTCAAAAGCCTGAGTATCTTCTTTGCTGATTACCGAGATTCCTATTGAAGATCCTTGATAAGGAGCTTTTACCACAAATGGAAGTCCCAGTTCATTTCTGAAGTGATTAAAAAAAGTAGATTTGTCTGTTTCATTCAGCCAATCTGCTTTTTTCAGATAAAGATTTTTAGGTCCTGGAAATCCTGCATTCTTCATCAGTTTCTTCTGAACGATCTTATTGATTCCGATTGAAGAAGGGAGTATGCCTGATCCTGAATAAGGAATATTATACCACTCTAATAATCCCTGAATATTACCATCTTCACCGTATGGACCATGAAGTGCAAGAAATGCAAAGTCAAAGAGTTTTGAAAATTCATCCGGTTGAATTCTTCTTCCAACCTGACGGATAACGTTCTCTCTTTCTTCTATAGTTAGATCACCCAGAGATTCGATATATATCTGAAATCCGTGCGGAGTAGGAGGAAGATGGTTAAATGGGGGAAAAAAGTCTCTGATAGTTCCTTTATATATATATTGCCAATCCAGAAGGATAAAGTCACCTACACTGTCAACAAAGATTGGGACGGCTTCAAATAAATTCTTGTTAAGGTTGTCATAAACGGTACGTCCACCTGCAAAGGAAATTTCTCTTTCTCTTGACTGTCCGCCAAAAAATATTCCTATTTTCATGATATAATCCTTCTTTTTACCGGTTAAAGTATGTTTGGTTTGTTATATTAAAAATTAATACCGACAGCAATGAGGTATTATTGTTTTCGCACTAAGTTGAATAACTACTAGTATACCGTTGAAGGCATTACAGCGTGCGGGTCATCCGGGGCTGTGATATTTACAGCAACCACACTGGTAATTTCAGGAACAGCTTTTTTGATCGCTTCTTCAACTCCTGCTTTTAATGTCATCGTTGACATCGGGCATGAACCGCAAGCTCCCAGAAGCTCAAGTTTGGCAACCATATCTTCTGTTACTTCTATTACTCTTACATTACCTCCGTCAGCTTCTAGGTATGGTCTGATGCTGTTTAAAGCAGTTTCTACTTTTTCAATTAGTCCTGAATTTGGTGCTGTAGTATCCATTTTATCTTATATAAGCCTTTTAAACTTAATGTTTTAAACTTTTATTTCTACTCTTTTGGTAGCTTCTGCACTTGCATTTCTGATCGCTACTTGTTGAGCCAGTGTTTCTGCCAGTTCTCTGAATGCTTCGGCAATAACGTCATTTTGCATCGCTGCCGGTTTTCCGTTGTCTCCGCATTCTCTGATTCCCTGCACCAAAGGTATTTGTCCTAATAAAGGAACGTTATTACTTTCGGCAAATTCTCTGCCTCCATTTTCTCCGAAAATAAAGTATTTATTATCAGGGAGTTCAAGAGGGGTAAAATAAGCCATATTTTCAACAACTCCCAAAACAGGTACGTTAATTTGTGGTTGTCTGAACATCCCTAATCCTCTTTGTGCATCTGCAAGTGCAACTTTCTGAGGAGTGGTCACCACTATTGCCCCTGTTACTGATACAGTCTGTACGAGAGTCAGGTGAATATCGCTGGTTCCGGGAGGCAGATCTATCAAAAGATAATCAAGTTCTCCCCATTTGCAATCTGAAAAGAATTGCTTCAATGCAGAACTTGCCATTGGACCTCTCCAAACCATTGCATGGTCAGGAGGTGTAAGGAATCCGATAGACATTAATTCTACACCGTATTGCTTTACAGGAATGATGAAATTTTTTCCGTTTTCCTGAATAACGCTCGGGCGCACATCTTCAAGGTCAAACATCGTAGGCATTGAAGGCCCGAAAATATCCGCATCTATCAAACCTACTTTAGCTCCTAGTTTGGTAAGAGCTATGGCAAGATTGGCAGTTACAGTAGATTTACCTACACCGCCTTTTCCTGAAGATATGGCTATAATATTTTTGACTCCCGGAAGCATTGGTCCCGCACTCGTTCTTGCCGATGTAACGTCTGCAGTCATATGAACTTCAACCTTAGCATCAGCAGATACATGTTGGTGAATTGCTTCTATGCATGAAGATTTGATAAGTTCTTTGAGTGGGCAGGCAGGAGTTGTTAAAACTACTGTAAATGAAATTTTATTCCCTTCAGTCTGAACGTCCTTAATCATGTTTAAGGTAACAAGATCCTTTTTCAGATCAGGTTCCTGAACTGTAGATAAGGCTTTAAGAATTTGTTCTTTAGTAAAAATCATCAATTAAATAATCCTTCTGTTGTATCTGTGCAATTTACTCAAAAATGCTCAAAAGTCTTAACAAAACTATTCCCGAATAAGTTGTCCTTTCCCTTAATTAATTGAGTAATTATTCTTTTGGTGAAAATAATACTACATTATTTTTTACGGGAGGAATAGTTTTAAGGTAGGCATAAAGAGCTTTAAGGTCTCCTTCTTTCATTCCTGCATACATCGTCCATGGCATTGTCGTATTGAAACGCCCTTCCTGAACATTCATATTCCTTGCTGCTGAGTCCGAATAAGCCTTAAATCTTTTTACAAACTGCTCTTCAGTCCAGTTACCTATACCCGTCTCTTTATCAGGAGTAATATTTGCAGATCTGACAGTACCGCCATAAGGAAGGGGAAATTCAAATCCTCCGGCATCTTCCATGCCTTTGATTTTGCTTCCATTGTCTTGTTTGGTATGGCAATCCGTGCAGGCGGCTGCAGTATAGATATACTTTCCGTAGGCTATTTGATCTGTGGTGTCGGGAACTTTTTGAAAATCAGGCTTTTGAGGGATGGTATTGATAATGAAATTCATAGGGAAATCAGCTTTAGACTTCGGAGCCTGTTTGCCTACAGGCTTTAATGTTCTGAGATAAGCGATGATACATTTGATATCTTCTTCATCCATTTTACCATAGGCAGGGTGTGGCATCACAGGGAATAAGGCTGTTCCGTTTTTGGAAACTCCACTTGTAATTGCTCTGAAAATTTCTCCGTCTGTCCAGTCGCCAAGTCCGATTGGTGAAATATTATGTGCATAAAATGCACCTGGGAATCCGAATATCTGACTGAATTCTTCCCCTCCGCCGCCAAGTGTTCCTTCTATCATCGGACCTGCAAATTTATTCCAGTCTCTTCCCGAATGGCAATCCATGCAAACAGATACATGATTAGCAAGGTATTTCCCCCTTTCAATTCTTTCCTGACTCATATCGACTTTCATTTCCGGAGCGGGGCCAACATTTGGCAAAGCGACTTTCATATAAGTAAGAGCACCGATAAGCAAAATAAAAACGCCTGAAAAGATGAATAAGAGTGCTCTAAAAAGTTTTTTCATAAATAATTTTTAATCGAGTTTTAAAGGTAATAAAAAAAATAGGTCAAAGATACTTTTCCACATTAGGATTAATGAATGCGTGTATAATCTGTTGATAAAATGTGGGATATGAGAAATGAAAATTCATTTTCAATTCATTTGGACAAGTCTTTAAAAATGTTAAAATGTTATTAATCGTATAATAAAAAGTGTTGTTTCAATGCCTCATTTAAATTTGTTAAATTTAATACCTCATAATTTTAAGGCAGAATGGCAGTTTCAAAGGAGATCCTCGACAAGATTAATGAAAGCATTGATATCGTAGAAGTCATTGGGGATTTTGTAACACTCAAGAAAAAAGGTCATTACTACAGTGCCTGTTGCCCTTTTCATAATGAAAAAACACCCTCATTTGCAGTAACTCCGGCAAAAGGCATTTACAAATGTTTTGGTTGTGGCAAAGCCGGAGATGCTATCCGTTTTGTGATGGATATTGAAGGTTTGAGCTATATTGAGGCAATGAGATATCTTGCTAAGAAATATGGCATAGATATACCGGAAGGATCCACCAAAGATGTTGACTTTCATAAGCAAAATGAAAGGGAAAGTCTCCTGATCGTCCTGCAATATGCAAAGAATTATTTTCAGAAGATATTACAGGAACATGATAAAGGACAATCTATTGGTTACAGCTATTTCAAAGAAAGAGGTTTTTCAGACTCTACTATTAAGAAGTTTGATCTTGGCTATAGTCTTGAGGAATGGGAAGGGCTTTTTAAACAAGCTGTAAAAGAAGGTTTTTCTATTGAAATGCTGGAGAAAGCCGGATTGGTTGTGCGGAAGGAAAATGCGAATGATAAAAATTCTGTAAGACACTACGACAGATTCAGGGCAAGGGTAATTTTTCCAATTCACAATGTGACAGGAAAGGTAATTGCATTCGGTGCCAGGATTCTGAAAACAGATAAAAATCAGCCTAAATACCTGAACTCTCCTGAAACTGAAGTTTATCATAAAAGTAAAATACTTTACGGAATCTATCAGGCTAAACAGTCTATTCGTCAGGAAGATAACTGTTTTCTTGTCGAAGGTTATACAGACGTAATAAGTTTGCACCAGGCAGGAATTGAAAACGTGGTAGCTTCTTCAGGTACTTCACTGACAGAGGATCAGGTGCGACTGATAAGCCGGTATACCATTAATATTACCATACTTTATGACGGAGATATTGCTGGTATAAAAGCATCCATGCGTGGTATCGACATGATATTGGAGCAAGGGATGAATGTGAATGTGGTGACCTTCCCCGATAGTGAAGATCCAGACAGCTTTGTCAGAAAACTAGGAGGTGAAGAATTTAAGAAGTATATAAAGGCTTCCAAAAAAGATTTTATTAGTTTTAAAACAGCTCTATTTTTAAAAGAAACGGAAGGTGATCCTGTTAAAAAAGCAGGAGTGATCAGAGAGATTGTAGAAAGTATTTCTAAAATCCCTGATGCTATTAAAAGAGCTGTTTTTTTCAAACAATGCAGCGCCCTCATGGAAATAGAGGAGCAAACCCTCATTTCCGAATATAATAAGATTGTCCTTAAAAAGAATCAGGAAAAGAAGCACGAAGAAATTCCTCCTCCTGACTTGCCACCAGATTTTTTCAATCCTGATTATGAGCCTATCAGGGAAGAGAAAAAACCTGAAATGAGTGCTATTGAGGCACACGAGAGGGAAATATTAAGGCTTATTGTAAATTATGCCCCTGTAAAGCTGGAAGAATCGAAAAGATTATATGAGTATGTACTGGAGCAGGTGGAAGATATTGATTTTCATACTGATATATACAGGAGGATGCTCGAAATGATCAAGTCAGAGCATGATATGGGCAATTTACCTGACAAAGGCTTTTTTATTCAGCATAATGATGAAAAAATCAGAAATGAGGCTGTGGATATGCTGGTTACCAAATATGACTATAGCCCAAACTGGGAACAAAAGTTTAAGATCTATATTACCAAAGAAGAAGATAATTTAGCGGAAATAATATATTCCTGTGTTTTAAAGCTTAAAAAGCTAAATGTAATGTTCCTGTTGGAGCAAAATAAGGAACAACTGAAAAATAATCCTTCGGAAGAGGAACAGATAAGGCTTATGATGATCTATACAAATCTAAAAAAGGTTGATATGGAACTGGCTAAGATGCTAGGAAACGTAATCTCCAAATAATTTTTCTGATTACTTAATTTTTGTAATATTGTTAAACGTATAATTTAATTTTAAAAAAATGTCGGAATTTTTAAATTCGATTGAAGTAAAAACGGATTGTCTCTATTTTAAAGGAGATATTCCCTGCAAACCTAATAAAGAATTTGGGTACCACTGCCAAGGTTGTCCTTCCTACAAAAAAATCGAATACAAAATACTTATAATAAAGTTGGGGGCAATTGGAGATGTAATAAGAACTACCCCTATCCTCAGAAAGCTTAGAAAAGAATATAATAATGCGAAAATATCCTGGCTAACACTTTCTCCGGATATTCTTCCTAAAAGTTCTGTAGAGGAGATCCTTAATTTTGAATTAAAGAATATCCTTTACATTGAAAATACACATTTTGATGTATTGATAAATCTGGATAAAGATAAAGAGGCCTGTGCACTTGCTTCAAAAATCTCCGCTGGGAAAAAAATGGGATACATTTTGAAAAACGGAGTGCCGTTTCCTGTTTCATCTCTGGCTAATCATAAGTATCTCACTGGAATTTTTGATGATGTAAGCAAAGCAAATAAGAAATCTTATGTTGAGGAAATCTTTGAAATCCTTGACTGGAAATTTGAAAATGAAGAATATTTATTTGATGATCATGAAGATAAAGGTTTTGTCTGGAACCTTGATAAAAATAAAAAATACATTGGTTTAAATACAGGCTGTGGAGATCGGTGGACCAGCAGGTTATGGCCAAATGAGCAGTGGCTGGACCTAATAAAGATTCTTAAAGAAAATGGCTTTGAGCCAGTGCTTTTGGGAGGCGCACAAGAGAACGAGAAAAACAAGATGTTATCTGAAAAATCCGGAGCTCTGTATTTTGGATATTTTCCATTACCTCAATTTGTAAATCTGATGAATCAGATGGAGTTAATTGTTACACAGGTGACCATGGCGATGCATATCGCAGTCGGGTTAAAGAAAACACTTGTGTTGATGAATAATATTTTTAATCCACATGAATTTTATCTCTATAACCGAGGCCAGATAGTATCACCTCCAAAAGAATGCGAGTGTTTCTACAGAGGGGTTTGTGTGCATGGTACATCTTGTATGGCACAGCTTTCATCAGAAACAGTTTTTAAAGCAATAGTGAGTAGTTTAGAAAAAAGTTAAGTTAATTGAAAATTTTATACATCAGTCCCAGAGTTCCATATCCGCCTACAGATGGAGGAGCTATTGGGATATATAATATTGTAACCGGGGCTGCAAGAGCAGGGCAGGAAGTTTATTTATTGTCTATAAATACTCCTAAACATTTTCAGGAAGGACCTGTTGTGCCTGGGCTTGCATATCAGCAGACCGTATTCGTAAATACAAATTTTAATTTATTCAAAGCTTTAAATAATCTTTTAAGGAAAGAAATTCCCTATATAGCGGAAAGATTTATTTCGGATGATTTCTCCAAAGCACTTGAAGAGCTTCTGAAAAAAAATAAATTTGATATTATTCAATTCGAAGGAACTTATGTAGCATGGTATATAGATGTTGTTAGAAAGTTCAGTAATTGTCCTTTAGTTATTCGTGCCCATAATGTGGAGTATGTAATATGGGATAGAATGGCGGAGAATACGATGAATCCAGTCAAAAAATTCCTTTATAGTTCATTTGGAAAAAGGTTAAAGAAATTCGAAACCTATTATTACAATAAATTTGACGGAATAGCTTCTATTACAGATGATGATACAGACAGGCTAAGGGGGATGGGCATTATTAAACCTTCCATAAAAGCGGTTCCATTTGGTGTCAATATTGAAAAGTTTCTTCATCGTGTAGAGGTGCCTAAAAAGCCTTTTACAATTTTTATGTTAGGTTCTCTAGACTGGATGCCAAATCAGGAAGCTGTTTTTTGGTTTCTTAAAACAATCTGGCCTGAAGTACAAAAAGAAATTCCTCAGCTTGAACTTCACATTGCAGGCAAAAATGCTCCCAAGAAGTTTTATGAGCTGAATTTGCCTAATGTGACCATGCATGGATTTGTAGAGGATTCTCTGAAGTTTATGCAGCAGTATGATCTAATGGCTGTTCCTCTCTTATCTGGAGGTGGAATGAGAGTGAAGATTATTGAAGGAATGGCAGCACATAAGGCTATTATCTCATCCAAAGTAGGAGCAGAAGGAATAATGTGTGAAGATGGAGTAAATATACTTATGGCAGATAGTAAGGAAGAATGGATACAGAAAATCAAATTATATTTCTCTGACCAGGAAAGATTCTCATCAATTGGCAGAAATGCCGGGCGTCTTATTGAATCTACTTATTCAAATCAAATCGTTACAAGGAGTTATATTGATTTTTATAAACAACTTATTATAAAGAGAAAGGCATGAAAATACTAGTCGCGCTGTCCAGGTTTCCTTATCCGATTGACAAAGGAGATAAACTGAGAGCCTTCTATCAGATTCAGGGACTGAGCAAATATCACGAGGTTCACCTGGTTTGCATCGCCGATAAAACTCCGTCTCCAGCTGAATATAATGAAGTAAAACAATATTGTAAAAGTATTGAAGTCATTGAGACTGGAAAGTTAAAGCGCTTCATCAATCTTGGCTTGGGGCTTTTTAATAATCTACCTTTTCAGGTAAATTATTTTAAGTCATCAAGAATGAAAAGAACCATTGAAAAGGTGCTTAAGAGACACTCAATTGATATGTGCTATGTACAATTGGTGAGGCTGGTTGGAAATATCCCTTTCAGTCTTAATACAAAGTATTATCTCGATTATATGGATGCTTTATCTGAAGGCATGTATAAGCGTATAAACTTGTCCAGATGGTATGAAAAACCAGTGGTAAAACTTGAAGCAAAAAGATTGAGGGATTTTGAAGCAAAAGCCTTTTTTTTCTTTAATGGGTATTCAATCATTACAGAGTCAGATGCTACGGCTTTCCCTTTAGATATAAAAAAAAGGATGGATATTATTCCTAATGGTATTTCCAGTGGATTTTTTAACTTCCGGTCTTTTCCTAAAGATAAGAGCTATGATATCATATTTACAGGTAATATGGGTTATCATCCTAATGTTCAAGCATCAAAGTATTTGGTCAATCGGATCATGCCCTTATTGAACAAACAAAATGTAAAAATTTGTTTATCGGGAACCAGCCCATCTATTGAAGTGCAAAACCTTGAAAGCGAAAATGTGATTGTTACAGGTTTTGTACATGATATCAGAGACTATCTGGCCAAAGCTAAAATCTTCGTAGCTCCTTTGTTTTCCGGATCTGGGTTACAAAATAAATTGCTGGAAGCTATGGCAATGGGTATTCCGACCATTACTACTTCTTTGGCTAATTCTGCTTTGGGAGCAAGACCGGGACAGGAAATTATGGTTTGTGACGATGAAGAGTCTTTCGTGAAAGCAATCCACCAGTTACTTTCTGATCCTGAGTTTGCAAGAGAAATTGGCGCCAAAGGAAGGCTGTATATTCAGAAAAACTTTAACTGGGAAGTAAGTAATGACCTGCTTGAAAAAGCATTTAGAAAAATATTAAATTAATATCCGCAGAAACTTAAATCTGCAAGCTCATATGTCAGAAAAATTAGACACAATAGAAGAAGCACTCGCTGAGATAAAAAAGGGTAATGTAATCATCGTTGTCGACGATGAAGACAGAGAAAATGAGGGAGATTTTATCTGTGCAGCGGAATGCATAACGCCTGAGATTGTTAATTTCATGGCTACTCATGGAAGAGGCCTGATCTGTGCTCCTTTAATAGAAGATCGTTGCGAGGAACTTGGCCTGGATTTAATGGTAGGCAGGAATACTGCACAGCATCATACTCCTTTTACTGTTTCTGTTGACCTGTTAGGGCATGGATGTACTACAGGTATTTCTGCAAGTGACAGGGCTAAAACCATTAAAGCACTTGTGGATCCTGCTATAAAACCTGAAGAACTGGGAAGGCCTGGACATATTTTTCCTCTGAAAGCTAAAACAGGCGGTGTTTTAAGAAGAGCAGGACATACAGAAGCTGCCATAGATTTTGCAAGACTTGCAGGTTTTCAGCCTGCTGGGGTGTTAGTGGAAATCATGAATGAAGACGGCACCATGGCAAGGCTTCCGGATCTTAGAAAGGTTGCTGAAAAATTTAAGCTGAAGCTAGTCTCCATTAAAGATCTGATCGCTTACAGACTTAAAAATGAATCTTTGATAAAAAGTGAGATCGGTGTAAAAATGCCAACAGAGTTTGGTGACTTTGAATTACTCGCTTTTCGTCAGACCAATACTGAAGATCTACATCTGGCTCTTGTAAAAGGGACCTGGAAAGAAGATGAACCGGTACTTGTAAGAGTACACAGTTCCTGTGTAACGGGTGATATCTTCGGCTCTTGTCGTTGCGACTGTGGCCCTCAGCTGCATAAAGCAATGGAAATGGTAGAGAAGGAGGGTAAAGGTCTTGTACTTTACATGAACCAGGAAGGACGTGGTATCGGACTCCTTAATAAACTTAAAGCATACAAACTTCAGGAGCAGGGGAGGGATACCGTAGAAGCCAATCTTGAGCTGGGATTCAAGATGGATGAGAGAGACTATGGAGTTGGTGCACAGATTATAAGAGAACTGGGAATTACCAAGCTTAAGCTTATTACCAATAACCCGGTGAAAAGAGCCGGCCTGATAGGTTACGGTCTTGAAATCGTTGATGTAGTTCCTTTGGAAATCAATCCAAATGCTTATAATGAGCAATATCTTATGACGAAAAGAGATAAAATGGGACACAATATTCTTAATCCGAAAAAGAAATAAACATGGTGAAGGGAAAGAAAACAGCACCGAAAAAAAAGCCTCTGATATTAGTGTCAAACGATGATGGAATTTCTTTCTATGGAATAAGATTGCTGGTAGACATTATGAAGGAGTTAGGTGAAGTAGTTGTCGTTGCGCCAAGCGGTCCGCAGTCAGGAATGGGGCATGCTATTACTATTGGTAATACACTTCGTCTGGAAGAAACAAATATATTTAAAGGTGTAAAAGCTTTCGAGTGCTCCGGTACGCCGGCAGATTGTGTAAAGCTTGCTAAAGACTTTGTCCTTAAAGGAAGAAAACCTGATCTGGTTGTAAGCGGAATCAATCATGGTAGTAATTCTTCAATCAGTGTTCTTTATTCGGGAACAATGTCTGCTGCAATGGAAGCGGCTATTGAAGGAATGCCTTCCATTGGTTTTTCTTTATGCGACTATTCTCCGAATGCTGAAATGGAACACGGAAGAAAATTTATTAAGCAGATCGCAAAACAAGTCCTTGAAAAAGGAATGCCGAAAGGTATTGCGCTTAACGTTAACATTCCAGCCAAATCAAAAGGGAAGATCAAAGGTATAAAAGTCTGCAGGCAGGCCAGAGCCAGATGGCAGGAGAAATTTGAAGAGCGTAGAGACCCGAGAGGCAGAAGATATTTCTGGATGGATGGCAACTTTGTAAGCCTTGATAATGGACATGATACAGATGAGTGGGCATTGGATAATAATTATATATCTGTAGTGCCATGTTCTTTTGATATGACTGCTCATGAGACTTTGGCTGAGTTGAATGCGAGCTTTAGTAAGATGAAAAAAGCTTAAAGCGGAAAGCATAAGGCTGAAAGTATAATGGGCTAAGATCCAAATTTTTTGGTAGCATCAAGAGAGGTGTATAGAGTTCTTCTCTTGTTGCTTTAAGTCATTTTTTATGAAATACACGAAAGTTTATTGGGGGAGATTTTTAGTATATTTAAGTATCGTTTTATTTTTTGTATCCTTCTTTTTACCTGCATTTACTCTAATGGATGAAGGCAGTTTGGAAACAATTCAAGGTTTTTCTGCCGCACTATTAGGTGTTTTCTTGGGGATATTAGCTTTACTTTCAGCAGATAAAAATTCTTTATATGTTATAACTCTGCTAAGTGCATGGTTTGCAAATCCATTATATGTATTTCTGGTAATTGTAAAGTTAAAGAAACAGAGACTTCGCTGGATAAACTGGGGACCTAGTTTGCTTGCATTTTCATTTATATTTTGGGGGACGATGAGGGATGCAGCACATTTGGAGGAAGGGGATATGAAATTGCAAATTGGTTATTTCGTATGGCTTTGTAGCATAATGTTAATTTCATATTCATTTCATTTTCCTAATCCCGTAAAAGCTAAAATAGGTCCCAAAATAGGGGAAAGAGTAAATAAGAAAGTCAGGTATAAACAACTTCCATCTGCTGATATTCGAAGGATGCAGAAGCTTAGGAGAAGATAAGTTTTTTATAAATGCGCTTTATAATTCAATCTTTCCTCAGACCGGATATTCTGTTATATCTGATTGTTCTGGGTTTGATATTTCTTACAATAAAAGTCAGAGGACTCGTCGCTTGATATACAATTGAACGATACTTACTATGTTGTTGAATACCATTATTTCCTATATCCGTTTATTATTCTGTTTGCTATAGAGGGATTGGTTTATTTTCTGTTATATTTTTTAAGAAATATCCTAGTTATATACTTAGTCTGATTTATTTTATTGTATCTATAGTGTCTGTAATAAGTCTTATTACGGCAATGCAGCCTTTGATAGGCTTACATATATTTACTCGTCGATATTATTCTTTTGTGGATCCCATCTATCCAAGTCTTAAGGATGTACCGCTTCTTCTGATAGTATTTATTCTATCTAAAGTAATTTATGGGTTGAGTCTGCTGTTTAGAAGGAAAGGAGCTTTTTGAAAAATACATTGTTATCAAAAACTTTCTTTTTACAATAAACTTGAAGATATTTTAATGTCTAGGCTTGTTACCTTTCCTCATTTTACTCACCCACATAAAAAGTGTCCAGATTAATGTAACTGCAAAGATAATGGTAAGCGGAATGTAGTACCTGCTGAAGAATTCATGGAAGTAGGAACCTATGATTACATAAAACGAAGCTATGCAAAGTTTGAAAGGAGCAAATTCTATGTTTGACCAGGTAGTTTTTCGTGTAAAGAAGTTCATATAGTGTGATAAGATTTTAATTCATTAATTACTTTACGCCATTTTAGTTTTACACTTATGTATTTTATTCCTCAGGTGGAAATCTCTTTTCAGCGGCTTTACTATTCTTCAGTTTCAATGAATTTAACTTCGTGATTTAATTTTTTGAATTCGCCATTATCATAGATTAATGAGCCAGTTATTAACGAGTCAGAATCAAGCTCGCAGCAATATGCATAGTTTCTCCCAAATCTGTAATATAAAGTAGATATCAGAGTGTCAAATGTTAATTCTGGTTCTTCTGAAATGTTATGTTCCTGGCAAAATGTAAAGCTATTATTGTCAAATTGGAAGTCCTTTGAAAAATTATCATCAGTAACATCTTTTATTACTGGATAAAAAATTAAAGAATCATGTTTAATAGAAACTATTAATGCTGTTCTGCAACTTACAGATAAGACAGAGGCTGCCCGATAGAATTCTTCTTGAAATATCAAATATTTATTGTCATGTAATTTATAAATATCTGTTATATAATTAAAAGGTGAATCAACTTTCATTAATAGTTTATTACCAAGTTTTGAATAAACATGGGATTCCCAAAATGGATTACAATAACCTCCACAGCTTTGTCCTAAAATGACATAGATCTTAAACAGACTATCCGGTGAGTAAACGACTCTTCCATCACAACAAGTTGTTTGTTGCATATATAAAACCTCATTAACACTGTCCCAATCAATTATTGAAGATGTGTCAATGTCCCCAGATACAAAATCAAGTTTTAGGTTATTAATGAAATTTATGATTCTTATGGAATCCAAATTCGAGTTATCTGGTATTATTGCATCTTGAAAAAAAAATGTTGTTGTTTGTCTTGAACAAGAAGCGAAAAGTATACTTAGTGATACTATAAAAAAGAGCTTCTTCATCATTGTTAGAAAAGTTTTTAGTTCTTTTATAAGACAGTGATTGTTAAAAAAAAATAAATTAACAGCAGCTTCAGGAATGATTTTGATATAATTTGTAAGTGCTGAATATTAAATTAATTAACTTATTATCCAACACTTACTATGCTATCTTGTTATAAATTTTAATACTCTTCAATTTCAAACTCAGCATCTTTTTCCCAGATCTCCATCTCACAAGGCTTACAGTTGAATTTAAGTTTATATTCTACTTCACCGTGCTTCAATACAAGTGGTTCAGAGAGTTTTTCTCCCATTGTATCTTTGTTGTATTTCCAGCATTTTCCTAGTTCGTATTTCACACAATATTTAGTAACCATCACACGAGACTTACCAGGATCCCATTGCAGTTCAAAAGCTTTTTCAATATCTGTTACTCCATGCCTGTGATAAAAAGCTCTTGCCATTTTATTGGATACATTGTAAGTAAAATCAAGTTGAGCAACAGGGTAGGGGTGGTCCGTTTTAGTCATCTGGAACTCTTCGCGATGATATCCTTTAATGCGCACATCTATCAATTCGTCTAATACTGTTCTTCTGATATCATTGATTTTAGAGGTTGGCAGAAACCAGTTGTCAGATAATTCAATATTTATTTCATCAACAATAAAGGGAGTGCTACCTGCTTTCGCAAGGTTCTTCTTAATGCCTGAAATCGATTCTCCGCTTTTACTGATTTCCTTGGCAGCCTTAATAGTCGCACTGCTCGTGTGTCCGTCTTCATCTTCTACAGTCAATTGGAATCCATCGCCTGTTTCAGTAAATGTCATCTTAACTCCGATCTTACGGACAGCGCTGTCTTCCCGCTCTACTATTTTATTGAATTCAGCATCAGAGTTCCTGTAAATCATCGTACCTTCTTTGATAGGCTTGAAGGTATTAGGTATGACAACATTATTCAAAATCACATTAACCTGAGCCCCGTCTGCTTCTCCTTGTTCATTTACAAAGTAAAGTCCATCTCCGTTGTTCAAAAGATCTGAATTCTCGATGATATAACCCTTTCCTCTTACCTCAACCAGTTTACCTATCTGTTGACCTTGTGATTTGGGAGTTTCCCAGGAACCGATTCTTTCTTTTCTGTGATTAAGGAAATAGTCTGTATAACCCCTGTTGAAGCTTCTGTCCATTTCCGGTACGAAATTGTAAAACGTTCTTCCTGATGAAGCTTTCTCAAACTTGTCATTATTTTCGAGAAAGGCATCAAGCTTTTGCCTCAAGTAAGACACATTGTTTTTGACATAGACAATGTCCTTCAGACGGCCTTCGATCTTAAATGAAGTAATACCAGCCTCAATCAGGTTTGGAAGTTGATCACTCAGGTCAAGATCTTTTATTGACAATAAATGACTATTCTCTATCAGCGTTTCACCTTTACCATCGAAAAGTCTGTAAGGCAGCCTGCAGTTTTGTGCACACGAACCACGATTAGCGCTACGTTCACCATTGGCAACGCTCATATAGCAGTTACCACTAAAAGAAACGCATAGTGCACCAGATACGAAAAATTCGAGGTCTACATCCGTAGCATTTCGTATCTCCCTGATCTGGTCCAGATTTAATTCCCTGGCTAGTACAACCTGTTTAATCCCTGCATCTGCAAGAAATTTAACATGTTTTGGATCTCTGTTATTAGCCTGTGTGCTGGCATGAATGACAATCGGAGGCAGGTCCATTTCCAAAATAGCCATATCCTGAACGATCAAAGCATCTACACCAATAGCATATAGTTCGTAAATCAGCTCGCGACAGGTTTCCAATTCGTTGTCATACAAAATGGTATTGAGTACCACATAAACTTTTGCCTTGAAAAGATGGGCATATTCAACCAGTTGTGCTATATCTTCTACCGGATTGGTTGCATTGCTTCTTGCGCCAAACTGAGGCGCACCAATATAAACGGCATCAGCGCCGGCATTTATGGCGGCCATGCCCTGATATAAATTCTTAGCAGGAGCCAGAATTTCAACTTTCTTTTTCATATGAACTATAAATTTCCGCAAATTACCCCTGCTTTCCAAGTGAAGAGTGGACTTTGAAGCGATCAGTAAGAACAAGGGAAAAAGTTTAAAAGTTGCTAATTGATATTTGAATAATATTTTATAAGGTATAAGCTCTGTTTTTCAGTATATTAGAAAGTGTTTAGAATGCGAGGGTAATAATATTCTCCTGGTAAACAGTGAAATATATTTACCTAAGGAATACTTTGCAAAACAATTGAAATACAGGCAGGGTTTTAAAAGGAAGAAATAATATTTTTAAACGATCGGGTACTTCAAATCTTCAGTGATTTGTAAGACTGAAGTGAAAAAACTATCACAAGAGGCATGTATGTTTCGGAAATATTTTTTTAGGATCTTTTTGGCTTTGACATCTATCCTTGTCTTGTACTTCGGAATAGTATTTCTGCTTTCCGTAAATTACAAGCATGAGATTCGCGATTTTATTATCAGAAACATCAACGATAAGATTAAAAAGCCTGTAAAGGTCAAAGATATTGACTTATCTCCATTTTCAGATTTTCCATATATTACATTAATACTACATGATGTAATAGTTCCCAAATCTGACTCTAATGATCGCCCATTATTAAAACTTAAGAAAATTGAGGTTCTATTGAAACTGCATCGTCTCTTATTTAAAAATTATAATATATCAGGATTAACGCTTTCAGATGGGATGTTTGACGGGCGTGTTGATTCCTCGGGTACTAATGATTTTGATATTTTTATTAAAAGAGATTCTGTAAATGAGAAACCTCGACTTTCTGAAATTAAAATTGATAAAGTAAAACTCAAAAATTTCGAGATCTATTATGAGAATCAATACAAACCTAAGTGCATACATCTCCTTTTCAAAAATACTGAAAGCAGGTTAAGTCTTGATTCAAATAATGTCAAGATTGCTTTAGATGGCACTATATATTCCGAAGAGGTAACGCTACGTCCTGGAACTCTTTTTAAAAAGGCGGATCTTCAGAGCCAGTTGTTTATAAACTATGATTTCAATTCTAAATTATTGTCATATGATAACTGTACTTTAAAAGCTTATAATGATCAATATTATGTCAGTGGTAATGTTGATTTTTTAAATAAGTCTTTAATGACTTTGAAGATAAAAACCAAAGACGCGAGTGTACAGAATATATTCAGGCTGCTACCTGAAAGATGGACAAAAAGTATTGAACTATTGAATGTATCAGGAAGAGTCAATGCAAAAGCTTCTATTGCCATAAATCTCCTGCCTGGAAATAAACCAGATTTCAAAATAGATTTTTCCGGACAGGGGTTTTCTATTGCAAATAAATTACTGAATGCAAATGTTCATGACATATCCTTTTCTTCAGCCAATCTGACTTCTAACGGTAATATGGGGGCAGAACATTATACAATCACTTTTGAAAATTTGAAAGGAGTGATTAATAGAAGTGATTCAATTAAGGCTTCTCAGCTAATGTTTAAGAATTTTATTGATCCTGATGTAAATGCAGAAGTAGCCTTTAAGTTAAGAAGCAAGACGCTTTTTGATATTGTATATTTTGATAAATATTCCGAAGCAGGTGGGAGCTTTTTTATAAAGGGAAGCTACAAGGGTAAACTGAATTATTTATTGGGGAAGCCAACTAAAGTTCCTGTAATTAAAGGCATTGTAAACCTTCGTAATGTCAGCGTGAAGTTGAATAAAGTTTATTTTGCTTTTGATACACTGAATGGGGAAGCTGAGTTTCATAATGATTTTATAAGAATGAAAAAGCTGAGAGTCCAGTGTGGTAAAACTGATATGGAAGTGAATGGTATAGCAAAAAATCTGTTTAATTCTGTATACAATGATAAGCCTGGTCTTCAATTGGATCTTAAGTTTGTCTCTGAACAATTTTATTTCAGTGATTTCACTCAATTCCCTAGATCTAAAGAAAAAAATGAAAAAAGAAATATCCGGTTGGTAAAGGGAAGCCAATTTATATGGCCATACAATCTTAGAGCAAGATTAACTGGACGTACATCAAAATTTTATGCTCAGAATTATCAGGCTAATGATATAGAACTTGGTATTCAGGTGGACAGCAAAAACCTTAGAGTGTCAGAGTCCCTGAATTCATTTGGTGGCACAATGCGTTCTGTAACAGATTTTATTCCCAGAAAGAATCATATTCATTGCAACACAGACGTCAGAATTGAAAAGATAAGGATTGATAAGATATTCAAGGCCTTCAACAATTTCGGTCAGGAAATAATATTGTCAGACAATATCAGAGGAATAGTCAACGGAAAGTTTGATACTTATTTCAGGATGAACTCGTCATTAGAGTTGGACAGCACTTCTGTTTATGTAAATGGTAATTATGAAGTTCATAAGCTTGAAATGATAAATGTTGAGCCTGTTATGAAGTTGTCAAAGGTGGGATTTAAAGAAGAAGAACTTCAAAGGGTAACTTTCGATAAGATCAAATCTTCTGTTATTATCAAAAATAATGTGATAGATATACCGCGTACATTATTCGTGACCAATATCTTATATTTTTATCTGAATGCAACCATTCAACCTGATGGGGAAGCAGAGTTTAAAATGTTAGTACCAGTTAAGAATCTGAAGAAAAATCCCGACACCAGTGACTTAACGAATGATTCCAAAGCTGGTTTATCTCTACCTTTGAAGCTTAAAGGAAAAGCCGGAAAACTGAAAGTTTTATAGCTTTTCCTTTCAAATAATAAAATTTAATAATTGTCTAGTTCAAAATTTATCTTGTCCTGCTTGATCAGCTGTTTGAGCTCTTCTTACTTGGGCAGGTAGAGTAACTATTCGTTATTTAAATAAGGTTATTCTTATCATTAACATCAGAGGTTTTTAAGTTAATGGATATTGTTTTTAAATGATTAAAATTATAAAGAAAAACATCCGAAGAATAAGAATAGAATCTGCGGTGAAAAAAATCAAAACAATTTAAGAAATTAATTGAGTTACAATAAATAAAAGATTGGGTTGGATGAGATCATTTTTTGATAAGATCTTATTTACAATGTTTACTGATCAGCTCTTTTACCTCATTACCATAGAAGGTAGAAAATTTATATTTTTCTGCAGTATAAAGATCCTGGCAAGCTTCGGAAATCTGCTTAAGCTCAATATATATTAAGGCTCTGTTTCTGTAAGCGTAAGAGTTTTCCATATCCAGTTCTAATGATTTATTGATGTCCTTAAATGCTCCTTCATAATCCTTTAACCTGAATTTTACAAAACCTCTGTTATTGTAGGAGAAAGCCTTTAAAGAGTCTTTGGAGATAGCTTTATTATAGTCTTCTATGGCTCCCTTAAAATCTAATAGGGAATTTTTAATTAAACCACGATTGTTATAAACCACAAACGTAGTTGAATCCAAAAGTTCAGCTTTGTTTAAGTCTTCAAGTCCTTCTTCCAACCTGCCCATACTGAAGCCCAGTAATGTACCTCTTGATATATATAAACTGCTGCTATTGTTATTGAGGCTTATCGCTTTATTCATGTCAACCAGAGCCTCGCTGAATTTTCCCTGAAATTCCTTTAGTTTTCCTCTTCCACTATAAATAAATGCATTGTTAGGGTTATACTTTAGCGCAGTTTCGAAATCCAAACTTGCCTCTGAAAATTTACCAAGAAGTTTATATGCATCTCCTCTGGCCCTATAGTATTCATCATTTTTTTTGTTAAGTGAAATTTCAATTGTATAATCAGCAACTGCTTCCTGCAGATAACCAAGATTTACCTTGGCATTTCCTCTTCTATACCACGCCTGTTCGTATTGATCGTCAATTTTTAAGCACATATTAAGATAACGCACTACTTCTTTATCGTCATTTCTTTTTGAATATGCAATAGCTTTATTATAATAAAGAACAGGATTGTTTGAGCCTTTGACTATGGCTATATCATATGCCATTAGTGCACTATCAAGTTTATTCAATAATGCAAAATACACACCTTTGGCATGGTAATACTCAGCAATATTTGAATTATGCTCAATGGCTTTATTGATATTCTTAAGAGCGCCTTCATAGTTTTTAGTTTCCCCTTCCCAAATGCTAATCATGTAAAATGCATGTGCATATGTATGATCAATTTCTAGAATTTGCTTATATACTTTAACTGATTCTTCAAGCTTATTTTGTTTAGATAAAGTTTCAGCTTTTTTTATAAGCTTTTCTAAGGACTGCCCTTGTACTAAATTGTTAAAACTAATTGTTAAGACTAATAAAAGAATGCCAAAGGAATGGGTAAAAAGAGTTGAGGATCTCATTGCAACAGGAATGAAGGAAGTTTTAATTTTGATTTAGTAAATGCTTTGTTAATACTAATTTGAATTCAAAATATAAAAGTCAGGTCTAAGACCCTACTTTATACTTAATACTTACAACCTTCTAAAATTCCACCGGCCTTTGAAATCCCCAGCTTATGTTACCACGGTTAATGTCCTGGGTCATTACAACACTGAACTTCCCTGAATTCCACATACAGGACTTGGAGTAGTGATTGTGTTCTTCAACTTTTTCCTCTTTACAATGACCAAACTCTTTGTTATAAAACTGCTGAATTCCCAGGTAGATATCAGAAGCTTTTTCATAGTCCGCTTCAGTGATCGTATAGTAATAGCTGTATAAAGTGTCGTTTTTCATATTGAATTCAAGATCAGCTTTTTTGCCCATCAGGTCAAGCTTTACTGATGCTTCTGTATAACCTTGTTTGGCCAGTTCTGCGCTTCCGCCTTCTGGACGAGGGTCCTTCAAAGGTGGAAATAGTTCTTTAATCTTTTTGAAAGGAGTACCAAGCGGCAACTCTTTAATAACCATTAGATTCTTTTTGTCATCTTTTGTCAAACCTAGATTCACTACTTTTTCCTGTTCTACTTCCTCATGCTTAGGTTCTTCTATCACCACAGTGTCTTTTGGTTGGATAACTACTGTATCTTTAACAATTTCTTTGGTATCATCCTGAGCTTCCTGATTGCAGGAAATCAGACCTATCATCAGCAGACAGCAAAGGGAAATATTTAATGTAAGCTTCATATTTTATATACTCTTTTCTAAGTTCGAAAATAATGAATAAATCTTAAACAGGGTCTACGTCGCAGACAATAATCGAGTTTTTAAAAGCAGTTTCTGCAAGAACTTTCTCAATAGCTTCCTTGATTTTAAATTTTATAGCAGGAAGGTTTGCCTTATTTCTTTCAAATTTCAGGATTATTTCTTCCAGGTAGTAATTCCTTATTTTGTTGATTAAAGGCTGCTCAGGACCAAGAATTTGTTCTTTTGGTATGAAATATTTCAGTTTCCCGAAAAGCCTGTCAGCACCCTTGGAAGCGATTCCAGCATCGGGATCTTTAAATGTAATGCTTATAAGCCGGTAAAAGGGAGGGTAATGAAATTTTTCCCTTTCTGAAATCTCTGTATTAAAGAATCCCGAATAATCCTGTTGAAGCAATTTGCCTATCACAGGATGATTTATAGAGGAGGTTTGAAGAATTACAGTTCCAGCCTTCTCTCTTCTTCCTGCGCGGCCGCTTACTTGTGTAAAAGTCTGAAAAGCCTTCTCATGTGCTCTGAAATCTGGAAAGTGTATGAGTGAATCTGCATCGAGTATGCCGACAAGATTTACTCTGTCAAAGTCCAGCCCCTTGGTTACCATTTGGGTTCCAACCAGAATGTCAATCTTATTGTTCTGAAAGTCTTCAATGATCTTCTGGTAACTGTTTTTCTTACGCGTAGTATCCAGGTCCATTCTCTGGGTGACAGCATCTGGAAACAAAAGTTTAATATCATCTTCTATTTTTTCTGTACCCAGTCCAACTGTCTTTATTTTATTGGATCCACAAGCTTCACAACGTGTAGGGATACTTTCATGGCTTCCGCAATAATGGCATCTCAGCTCTTTATGATACAGATGATAGGTTAGGCTTACAGCGCAATTGTCACATTTAGGAATATGTCCGCAATCTTCGCAAGATATATAAGGAGCATAGCCCCTGCGGTTCTGAAACAGGATAACCTGATTTCTTTCATGAAGGCTCTTTTCTATTTGTTGAGTAAGCAAGCCTGTAAAGTCACCATGAAGTTTTCTGTCTCTCTTTTCTTTTCTAACATCTACAGCAATCAATTGAGGAAGCTTCGCATTTCCAAAGCGTTGTGTTAATTCCACCAATCCCCACTTTTTATTCACTGCTTGAAAATATGATTCGACAGAAGGTGTGGCAGAGCCTAATAGAGTTTTGGAATGATGCATTCTTGCCAGCATCAGAGCTGTATCTCTTGCATGGTATCTAGGTGCAGGATCATGCTGTTTGTAAGATGTTTCATGTTCCTCATCTATAATGATCAAACCAAGATTATCAAAAGGAAGAAAGATGCTGCTTCTTACTCCAACAACGAAGGAGAACCTTCCGGATATTATACCTCTCCATGTTTCCACACGTTCATTATCTGAAAATTTGGAATGATAAATTCCCATTTTATCCCCAAATATCTTGCGCAAACGCTGTACGATTTGGGTAGTAAGGGCAATTTCAGGTAAAAGATAAAGAACCTGGCTACCACCACTAAGTACATTTTTGATGAGTTCGATGTAGATCTCTGTTTTACCGCTTCCGGTAATGCCATGAAGCAGCACAGCTTCTTTTTCTCCGAATTGTTCGAGGATTGAATCTTTAGCGCTCTGCTGAGTTTCAGACAAGCGAACTTCTGCATATTTACTTTCTTCGTCGTCCTCTTCAAATCTTGAAACAACTATTTCATACTCTTCAAAAAATCCTGCTTTTACAAGAGATGTAAAAGGGGATAGAGAACTTTCTTCAATCAGTAGATTTTTATTAATGCCAGTTGTATTCTTGTCAGGGTTTTCAAGAAAGCCGGTAAGCTTTATATACTTTAATAATAGATCTGTTTGCTTGGGTTTTTTCTCCAGTTTTATAAAGAGTTCCTGCATGTTTCCCTTTTGATCATAGGGTGGACAGAGTCTTACCTTCTTTATTATTTTCGGAGTAAATTTTTCTTTTACCTCTTCAAAGACGATGATCCGATTTTTCTTAATCAATGACTTGATGAGAGAAGAGCCGCTTTTCTTTCCAACAATAAGACTTACTTCATCAAAGGTCAAAGCTTCTTTTTTCTCAAGCATTTCAATGATCAAAAGCTCCTTATCTGCAAAAGGTATTTTTTCTTCAAGATCTTCAAAGTTAGGGTTCAGTTGAATTTTGGATTCACTGCTGACTTTAAGTCCTGAAGGTAATGCTGCATTCAATACTTCTCCCGGATGACACATATAATATTCGGCCATCCATTCGAAGAGCTTGAGCTGAAAGGCATTTACTGAAGGTGCATCATCAAGAATTTCTATAATGTCTTTGGCTTCATATACATCAGGTTCTATAGAATGTACTTTAACTATTATTCCTGTTAAGATCCTTTTCTTTCCGAATTGGACAATCACTCTTGAACCTATGTTTACTTTTTCCCTTTCCGTATCAGGGATACGATAAGTGAAAGGCCTTGGTAAAGGCAGAGGAAGCAGAATATCTGCAAAGAGCCGGTCTTTTGTATTTTCCTTATTAAACTCCACTTATAAATTAAATAGTTTTATTAATCTGTTTCCAGGCTTCATCAACGCTCATGACCGGCCATTGACAGGAATTATTGTAGCATACGAAAATCCTTGTCTGATCTTTAGTAGCAGGACGATCAATCAGTAGGGGGAACTCACTTCTTGAGGCTGTGCCGGCAAGGATTTTATTAGGATAAAATGTCTTGTCAATTTCTTTTCTTATGTTCAGGTATTCCCTTCCTGAAATGGCAATCTCGGCAGTGGGCTCTATCAGAGAAGTCACAAGGCTGGCCCAATTGGAAACCCATGAAGGATCTGTTGTAATGAGTTTTTTCATATTGGAAGCCATGTTTTTTGCAAGATTACTAAAATCAGATCTTTCGAATAAGATACCAAGTTTATAAAGGTTTTGGGCCATCACAGAATTAGAGGCAGGAATCACGTTGTCAAAAAATTCTTTTTTTCTGGCTATTAGTTTCTCTGCATTATCAGAGGTGAAATAGAAAAGGTTTTCTACTTCATCGTAAAAATACATCACCACATGCTCTGTCAATTCCTTTGATAATGTGAGCCATTGTTCATCAAATGTAGCCTGATAAAGAGAAATAAAAGCATCTATAACCCAGGCGTAGTCTTCCAGAAAGCCTTCCTGACTTGCTTTCCCGTCTTTGTAGTTTCTGAAAAGTACTTTATTGTTGATCAGTTTATTTTTAATAAAAGAAGCGTTGAAAAGAGCGAGCTCAAGATATTCAGCTTTATCAAAAGTTCTGTAAGCTTCTGTTAATCCTTTTAGCATGATTCCATTCCAGCCAGCAAGGATCTTATCATCCAGGCCAGGGGAGGGTCTTTTACTTCTGGCTTGAAGCAAAATCTTTTTCCAGTTTGCGATTTTTAATTTCAGTTCATTCAGTGGAGTCTCAGAATAATTGGCAATCATTTCATCTGTTACCGCTCTGAATAGTATATTTTGGCCATGTTCCCAGTTTCCATTTTCACTGATGTTATAGTAGGATTTGAATAAAAGAATATCATCATGTATTAGTTTTTCAACTTCCTCCAAAGTCCATGTATAAAATTTCCCTTCCTCCCCTTCACTGTCTGCATCTAAGGCAGAGTAAAATCCACCCTCAGGAGATGTCATTTCTCTCCTAAGCCATTCAAAGGTTTCATTGACTATTGCTTTATAAGTTGTGTTTTTTGTTAATGTATATGCTTCAGAGTATAGGGCCATGAGCAATCCATTGTCATATAGCATTTTTTCAAAATGAGGAGCAAACCACTCCGCATCTGTGGAATACCTGGCAAAGCCGCCGCCTATCTGGTCATAGATGCCGCCTTTGGCCATTTCATCTAATGTCAGAACTAATTGTCTTAATGCAAGATCATCTTTAGTAAGATGATAGTACCTGAGCAAAAAGAAATACAAGGTTGGCATTGGGAATTTAGGCTCTTTGTCCATTCCTCCAAGGGTAGTATCAAACTGGGCTGACATGTTTTTGAAGCCAGTATTAAGGTCTTCTATGCTGAAATCAGTTTGAGTTTCTGTTAATCCATACTTTTGGAGTTCTGAAGTATTCAGAGCATTGGTAAAGGAATCTGCAGAATCTTCCAGAGCCTTTCTTTGATCCTGAAAAGCTTTTAAAACTTCTTTTAAAACATGCTTCCATTGTTCGCGGGGAAAATAAGTGCCACCGAAAAAGGGCTTGGCATCAGGAGTAAGGAAAACGTTCAGCGGCCAGCCCCCACCCAAATTCATCTGCTGGATTGCTTCCATATAGATATGATCCAGATCCGGCCTTTCTTCACGATCAACCTTGATGTTAATGAATCCGGAATTCATGATTTCAGCTACACCATCGTCTTCAAACGATTCTCTTTCCATCACATGGCACCAGTGGCATGATGAATATCCGATGCTGACTATTATAGGTTTATCTTCTTTTCTCGCCTGCTCCAGCGCTTCATTTCCCCAAGGCTGCCATTCTACAGGATTGTATGCATGTTGCTTCAGATAAGGACTGCTTTCCTTAAGCAATTTATTGGCTTTTTTGGATGTTGTATTTTCCTGCATATCCGTATGGCTTTTATTCATTAACAAAAATAAAAAGGAAAACGGGTCATAAAAGGTGTTTTTCCAAAGCTCTCATTTCAGCATCTACTGAAAAAAGGTTTTTAAATTTACTCAGTTTGTTGATTGTATCCCTGAGAAATTTTTGATGAGCAGCAGAAGAAGGATTAAATGCTTTGTGGTTCAGTGCTTTTTGAATCAGGCTCCATTCCAATAGAATGCTTCTTGTTTTTTCTGAAAAATAACACTCAGAAAATTTTTCCCAGATATAATTTTCAGCCATTGAAGTTGGGTGAATCAGATCATCTTTATAAAATCGATAATCCCTTAAATCATCCATCATTAGTTCATATGCAGGGAAGTAATACACATCTTTGAATTTTTCTGTAAGCTCATGCACTGCCACTCTTAAAATGGACTTGCTTACAGAATTTAAGGTAATGGTATCTTTTATATGTCTGACCGGACTTACCGTTAAAAGAATTTTGAGGTCCGGATTGAATTTCCTGAGTTGGGGATAGGCTTCAGAAAATGCTCTCACGATTTCCTCAGACTTCAGAAGGTATTTACTGAAATAGGAAGAAGGTTTCTTATGACAATTTGCTACAGCTTTGTTGTCGGGTAATAGTTTGTATATATAAGAAGTGCCTAAGGTAATAATGAGTAAATCAGCCTTTTTAAGAAAGCTATTCGTTTCATTAATTCTGGCTCTTATTTTATCCCAGAGTTCGTTTTTAGTAGGAGCAGAAAGGTCAGAATGGAAATCGTAGTTATACCATATGTCGTCTTGTTGGATAAAATAATCCTGACTAAGGTATTGATTGTCAATTGAGTTTTGGAGTAATGAAAAAAGTGAAAGCGGATTAAAAATGGTCCCGAAGGGATTGACAAGACTTTGGAATTTAGCGTCTTTTAGTTTATTTCCGATCACTTCAGCAAAGCAAGAGCCGGCTGTGAGTATGGTTGATTGATGGGAGAGTGTGAATCCCTGATTTTCTATTGTTAATTCAGTTCTTAGATTCATAGTTGTATAAAAATAAAAAATCCCGGATAAGCACTACCCGGGATTTTAAAATATTCTAAGTAAGTGCTTAACCAGCAACAACTTTGAATTTTACTTCGTGTTTTACTTCTTTGTGAAGGTCAAGGATTGCAGAATACTCTCCAACTTCTTTAACTTCAGATTTGAAGGTGATTTTCTTTCTGTCAACATTGAAACCTTTGTCTTTCAAAGCATCAGAAACCTGAAGAACTGTAACAGCTCCGAAGATTTTTCCGCTTTCACCTACTTTTGCAGGGATAGTAAGAACCAAAGCACCGATTTTTTCAGAAAGAGCGATAGCGTCTTTTTTAATTTTCTCAGCTTTGTGAGCAGCTTGTTTCAGGTTTTCCTGAAGCATTTTTTTGTTGCTTTCGCTAGCAATTACAGCAAGTCCTTTTGGGATAAGGAAATTTCTGCCGTGACCAGGTCTAACCTTTACAAGGTCGTTTTTGTAACCTAATCCTTTTATATCTTCTTTTAATATTACTTCCATGGATCCAAGAGATTATTTTAGTGAATCAGTTACATAAGGTAGTAAAGCAAGGTGTCTTGCTCTTTTTACCGCCTGAGAAACTTTTCTTTGAAATTTAAGACTAGTACCTGTTAACCTTCTTGGTAAAATTTTACCTTGTTCGTTTACAAATTTCAGAAGGAAGTTAGCATCTTTATAATCAATGTATTTGATGCCTAGTTTTTTGAATCTGCAGTACTTTTTGCGATTCTCAACTCTGTTTACGGGTTCGTTTACTAGTGTCATTATGCTTTTTCCTCCTGTTTTTCAGCTGATTTCTTAAATTCACCTTTTCTTCTCTTGTTGTTGTAAGCAACAGCGTGTTTGTCAAGAGATACAGTCAAGAATCTCATCACTCTCTCATCACGTTTGTACTCAATCTCCAAAGTGTTGATTGTAGTAGGCTTCGCGTTGAATTCGATAAGCGTGTAGAAACCTGTTGTTTTGTGGTTAATAGGGTAAGCTAGCTTTTTCAGACCCCAGTTCTCCTCGTTAATGATTTGAGCACCCTGATCTTTCAGAACTTGCTTAAATTTTTCTACGGTATCCTTCATCTGAGCTTCAGACAAAACGGGAGTTAAAATGAATACCGTCTCGTAGTTATTTAATTCCATAATTACTTTTATGTAAAATGATAATTTTTAAGACCGCAAATATACTGAGAATTACCGGAAAACAAAAAAATCTTTGGAAGAGGTTTATTTATAGAAATTATTTTTATTGTAAGTTTTTAAAATCTAGCACTTTGTCAGATTGTGAAACAAGAAAACCCGAACGATTAACTCGTCAGGGTTTCTTATACTTTCAGCTTTAAGCCTTTCGCTTCCCGCTCAAAAACCTATTTCACCAGAAAACTTCCCTTCCCAATTTCCTGATTCTCTGTGTATATTTGATAGAAATAAATTCCCGGCCTCAAGTCACTTCTGTGGATTGAAACTTCATCACCAGAGCCATCTTTTTCAAGAAGTTTAATTCCTTTTGAATCATAGACAGCTGTTTTGAATGCATTCAAAGTAGGAGCAATTCTTATGACAGAAGATTCTGTGATTGGGTTGGGGAACAGAATGATGGAATGAATAGAAGAAACCTTTTGAGTTCCTGTTGTGATGGATTCTTTATATGTTTCAGTTTCCTCTTCAGAACTGATAAGAGTGGTGGCTCTGTTGGTGATAACAGGTTCATTGTAGTCAAAATAAATGGCCGCTCCATTGGATACGATAGTTTTATCTTCTAGTCCGTCTTTCAGGTCGATGGAGAAAGAAATGAAGCCTTGACTTAGTTCTTCACTTTGGCTTTGATAGGGGAGATTGATGTTTTCAAAAAGCCATTCGATAATTAATGGATCAGAACTGATGATTTTAGTTGAAGAGCCATGACTTGTCTGTATAGAACGAATGGAATGAATGTCTAAAGAAGATGAAAGTGTGTCAACAACCCTGACGGTACGGGCCTCTCCGTTGCCTGTATTCTGGAATCTTATAAGATAGTTGAGCTCTTTATTTCCGTCAAAATAATCTTCAAAGTTAATTAATGAAGGAAAGACTTGTTTATCATTAGGATCAAAAGAGCCGGTAACAGAGAATCTGATTATGACTGTATCTTTACAAAACTTAGGTTTGATGCAATTGGTCGTTGTGCTCACTATTGATCTTATGTTTGCCACATCATTAAGCATTGCAATGCAAGAGATAGAATCTATTAATTTTATAGTTTTGATTTTCCCAGTCTCAATTTTTCCGACATTGAATTGAATAAACTTATCACTTTTTAAAAAGGGAAAGTTAGCCTCCTTTATGAAATAAAAGGATGGAGCCTCTACTGAAACGGTTACATTTTCAGCATCGGCAAACCCATAATTGGCTATTGTGATAGTAGATGCCCCGGTGAAGCACCTTGTTCTGTTGGATATGGAATAATTGATCTTCAGATCCGGATTCAATTCTTGTTTAATAAAGAAATCATTACCAGTAGAATCTTTCTGTTTCTGATTAAAAAGTACCGTCCTGAAAGGATAACATGATGATGATTGATTCCCGATCTTGCTGTTTATTATAGGAATTATTTTGTATGAAATACCAGTATCCACAGCTATGGAATAATTGCCGGATTCGTCTGTAATGGCATAAAGATTCTCTGGTTCGGTTTTTACTAACATGCCAGACATGTTTTTTGGTTCATTGCCATCTAATGAACAATTGTTATTGATGTCTTTGCTAATTTTTCCTTTTATATAATTGGAGTATATTTTCCCGTTTTTATCTCCTCGAATTAATATTGTTTTGTTGCCATCAACAAATGTGGTACAGGCAGCAATAAACCCTTGGTCAGGAAGTGCACGTACGGATAAGATTCTACTGGAAGGAATATCTAAACTCCATAGTTCTCTGCAATTTAAATCGTATTTGGTAAGATTTGCTGGAGAGTTATTATCAGAAGCCAGGAAAAAACCATCTTTTGTTTGCTCTATACAAGAGATGTATGATTTTTTGATAACGTTGGATCCAAGTGTGTCTCCGGCTTCACTGATTATGAAAATTTTTCCATTATTGCCAGTGGCAATTAGGTTCCCGTCTGAAGTTTGTGATTTAGCAAAAAGTGATGTCTTATATTTTTTTGTATAAATAGTATCTCCTAATTCGTTTAATTTTGAAAAAACTATTTTATCACCTTCCTGTCCGACTATTTTATATTCATTATTGTCAGAAAGATTAATGGATGCAACAGTAAATGGATAATTTTTTGTCCATAATTCTTTTCCTGTAGGACTATATTTTATAATCCGTTTCCCATTACTAGCAAGGAGATTTTTTTGAAGATCCTCAAGCATGAGAGTTGTATAAGAATTTGCTTCCCAAATGGTATTGCCGTCTGAATCCAGTTTCAGTAATTTACTTATTGGATAATCTCCGGCGTAATATGCACCATTATACGAGGATTGAACATCCATTAAAAACGAATATTCATTTTCTGATCGAAAATTAATTGGTTTTGAAGTTAATATATTGCCTTGTTGATCTATTTTTAAAAATGTATATCCTAAAGTTGTTAAAATATTACCGTTTTGATCAATTCCAATATCATAGAAAGCCTCTTTATAATACTTCATAAACCCTTGCCCATTCACCCAACAAGGAATAAAAATCAATAAAAATAGTATTGCTCTTTTCATATAAAAATTAAAATTATTTTTGCTATATACGAAGTTAAGGGAAATAAGCTTAGCTAAAAAAGAAAAACCCCGACGATCATCTCGTCAGGGTTTCTTTATACTTTAAGCTTTTAACTTTTAACTTTTAACTTATTTCACTAAGAAGCTTCCTTCTCCAATCTTATGTCCTTCTGTATAAACTTCAACATTGTGTTTTCCCGGCTTGTAAGCGCTACCTTTAACATAGGTGAAAACAACCTGAGGTTTTCTGTTGTCAAACAATACATCTTGTTTTAAGGTGTAGAAAATTTCTTTGCCTTCAAACTGGAAGCTTCCTCCGCCTGTCCCTACATCAAACAATGCACTTCCGTCCGGCTCAATTACTCTCAGGATAATTTCTTTTCCTTCTTGTTTCGCTACTTTGTTTTCGCCCAGGTAGAAAGAGATTTTTAATTTGTCAATGTTCTTAGCTTTAAATTCTCCACCATCTTTAACTTTACCTTTAGCTGTGATAGCATCTATCTGGAAACTTTCTGCTTTTAATACACTGGCGATTGCCACTTTTTCAGCAAGTTCGTTTTGGGTAACTTTAAGTTTATTGATAGTGTCGAGGTTAGCAACAACTTTAGTCTGATAATCTTTAATGCTGGAATCAGCTGCAGCCAGCTGGGCTTTAAGCCTGTCAACTTCAGCAGATGCTTCGCGCGCAATCTGATTTGCCTTATCTATTTCTTTCTTAATTCTGATGTATTTGCTGTAGTTTGCAGCACTTTCATTTTTCAGTTTTTCACTTTCAATTTCCAGGTTTCTTATTTGTTCTCCAAGTGCCGCAGTATCTCCACCTAGTCTTTCGATTTCCAGTTTCTTTAATTTCAGATCATCAATTGCTTTAGTCAGCTCTGAAGTAGTGCTGTCAATTTTTGCATTTGCTTCAACAATTTGTTGGTCCTTTACTGCAATATCGTTGCTTTTGTTGATATTAAGGAAAAGTTGTACGGCATTGATAGCCAATAAGATAATGATGAAAGCAATGATCAAGCCTTTTTTGCTTCCGCTTTTTTGCGTTTCTTTTGGTTCGTTAACTTCGGCCATGATTGTTGGTTAATGGGTGTCTTTTTGTTGAAATTTACGGTGTAAAATTAATTATATATTCAATTTTATCAATTTTTTTTTAAAAAAGGGCGTTAATTACAGCTAGATATGAATATAAATAAAGAATTTTGGGATCAAAGGTATGTCTCCAACGACACTGGTTGGGACGCCTCTTATATAACTACTCCGATTAAGGATTATTTTGATCAACTTGACGATAAAGACAAGAATCTCCGCATTTTAGTTCCCGGATGTGGAAACGCACATGAAGCGGAGTATGTTTTCCGTTCCGGGTTTAAAAATGTATTTGTAGCTGATATTTCTGCTTTTCCTCTCGAAAATTTCAAAAAAAGAGTTCCGGATTTTCCAGCTGAACAGCTCTTGCATGTGGATTTTTTTCTTTTAAAAGATTCATTTGATATTATAATCGAGCAAACTTTCTTTTGTGCTCTGGATCCAAAGCTAAGACCTCAATATGCAGCTAAAATGGCAGAGCTACTTAAAAAGGGAGGTAGACTTGTGGGTGTTCTCTTTAATGATCCCTTAAATAATGATAAACCTCCTTTTGGCGGTACGAAAGAGGAATATATTTCTTATTTTCGTCCTTATTTTGAAATAAAATATTTCGACAATTGTCATAATTCAATTCCACCGCGTGCAGGAAGGGAGTTGTTTATTTACCTGATAAAAAAATAAAGTTTATAATGATCAAATCCTTTTTACCGGAGATCAAACATACTGATTCCGGAAACTTCTTTCTGATTGCTGGTCCTTGTGTGGTAGAAAGCAGAGAAAATGTCTTCGAGGTAGCTGAAAAAGTTATTGCTATTACCGAAAAACTTAAAATACCATATATCTTTAAAAGCTCATTTAAAAAAGCAAATCGAACAAAAGGTGGTTCTTTTATGGGCATAGGGGATGAGAAGGCATTGGAAATTCTGGCTGAGGTAAAAGCTAAATTTGGCGTGCCTGTAGTTACGGATATTCATGAAAGCCAGGATGCTGCTTTTGCTGCACGTTATGTAGACATTCTGCAGATTCCGGCCTTCCTTTGTCGACAAACTGACCTGCTGGTTGCTGCTGCTAATACAGGAAAAGTTGTGAATGTAAAGAAAGGACAGTTCCTTTCCGGAGAAGCTATGAAATTTGCAGTTGACAAAATTGTTGATGCTGGCAATAAAAAGGTTATGCTGACCGACAGAGGTAATTCATTCGGTTATACTGATCTGGTTGTAGATTACAGAAATATTCCTGCGATGAAAGAGACAGGCGTTCCGGTAATTATGGATTGCACACATTCTCTTCAGCAGCCTAATCAGGCTTCAGGAGTTTCAGGAGGAAAGCCAGAGTTGATAGAAACAATAGCAAAAGCAGCTATAGCAGTAGGAGCAGACGGTTTATTTATTGAAACTCATCCGAATCCAAGTATAGCAAAATCCGATGGTGCTAATATGCTTAAGCTGGATTATCTGGAAGATCTTATGGTTAAGCTGGTAAGATTGAGACAAGCGTTGTAGAAGTTATAAGTTGTAAGTGATAAGTTTTAAGTCGAGAAATTACTTATAACTTATTACTTACAACTTTAGAATAAAGTGCTGTTTCGGTTGCTCTCTTCTGAAGAATACCAGGCCAACTTCAAAGAGATCAATAGTTACAACCGTTCTGTTATCTTCTATTATTTCCTTCCAGGCTTTTTCCATTCCTGGCGACCAGTGGATGTCATCAAAAATGAAAAGTGTGTCGTTATGAATTTTTTTGATGCACCATTCGAAATACCTTTTGGTAGCCTCATAGGTGTGATTGGCATCAAAATAAGCAAGGTCTATTTGTGTAATTTTTTCTATTTGTGCTGGCAAGGTGTTGTCAATGTTTCCCTCTATTGTAAGAACATTATCCGCTTGGGCAGTTTTGAATAATTTTTTTGCATATTCAACTGTATCATGGCATCCTTCAAAAGAGTATACAATACTTTGCTGAGACGCTTTAGATAAATACAAAGTGGTTAATCCGACAGAAGTACCAAGATCTATCAGGATAGAAGGATGAAAATGATTTGTTAGCCTGAAAAGTAACTCGGAAATTTTAGTGCTTTTGCCTGAATTTTTCACAATATCACTGACCAACCGTTCTTTGCTCTGATTTACTTTAGAGCCAGCTCCCAGATCATTTATTTTAAGGACTGTTTGGTCTGATAATAGATTGTGTCGGATTTTATTCAGATCTTCAAAAGCATAATAGTGCTTTTTCTTTATGATAATTTCCCTGTAAAGGTTAAAGACAAAAGGACTGTGAATTGAATGTTCGTCTTTGGAAGAAAAAAAGTATTTTATATAACTAATTATAAAAAAGAAAAAACGCTTCACACAAAAAGAACTCTATTATAAATTAATTTAGTTTATAAGGTACAACCATTACAAATTGTGGAATGACAGCTTTGAATTGCTTTCCATCTACAATCCTTTCCATCAGATAAGAACCTTTCATCTTTCCCAATTCTGTTTTGAGGTTGCAACCAGAAACATATTCATGAGCCTGACCTGGTTCTATGATTGGTTGTTGCCCAACAACGCCTTCACCCTCTACTTCTCTGATAATGCCATTTGCATCATAGATATACCAGTGCCTTTTTAGCAATTGCACGGTGTAATTGCTGAAATTTTCAATTCTGATTTTATAAGTAAAAACAAAATGAGATTGAGAAGGGCTGGAATACTCAGGCTGGTAAGAAGTAACCACGCTGACTTTAAGACCATCTGTGATTTCTGTTACCATATTTTTCTGAGTTTTTGAAGTTTTGACACTTAACTCTAAAGTTAAAGAGAAGTTTGTTTAATTCAATGATTTTGTTTGAAAATCTTTTAGGCATTGAAAGCTACATCGAAGGCTACCATTCATCGTGAGGCTATTTCTTATAAAATTAATTAAGTACAATTTGTCTATTGAATAATCTGATTTTAAATTGGGACAGCAAAATTTTAGTTAAATGGATGTTAAAATAGAATCTTCCTGGAAGGAGAGGGTTTATAAGGAGTTTGAAAAACCATATTTTCAGAATCTGGTAAACTTTTTAAAGCAGGAAAGGCAAAATCATACAATTTATCCTCCCGGAAATCAGATTTTTAATGCATTTGAATGGTGTGTTTTTGATAATGTAGAAGTTGTAATTATCGGACAAGACCCTTATCATGGGCCTGGACAGGCAAATGGATTGTGTTTTTCGGTTGCAGACCATGTTCCTCTTCCGCCCTCATTAAAAAATATTTTTAAGGAAATTAACAGAGATCTTGGAAGGCCGATGCCAAAATCAGGAAATCTTGAGAGATGGGCAAAACAGGGCGTCTTATTATTAAATGCTACTCTTACAGTTCGCGCTAATACGGCAGGTTCTCATCAGAAAAAAGGCTGGGAAGAGTTCACTGATGAAGTCATCAGGATTTTGTCAGCTGAAAAAGAGCATCTGGTTTTTATACTTTGGGGAGCTTATGCCCAGAAAAAAGGAAGTGTAATTGACCGTTCAAAGCACCTCGTATTGGAATCAGCACACCCTTCACCATTTTCAGCCGAAAGAGGATTCTTTGGGAATAATCATTTTAGCAAAACAAATGAATATTTGAGGGAAATGGGAAAGCGGGAAATTGACTGGTAGCTTTAAGTTGAAAGTAGTAAGTTTTAAGTTTTAAGTTTTAAGTTGAAAGTTTTAAGTTGAAAGTTGGAAATTGGAGAGGAAAGTAAACAACTATAAGAACTCTAAAAAGTTAAATTTATTCTCAAAAGTAAAAGTCTGAAACACACAGAGCCCCGGAGTGGGGATTTTGTCAGCATAAGGTGTTAGCCCTATGTTTCAGTGAAAAGAAATAATATTATGCATACCCTTACAGAGACGCCATGCTGGCGTCTTTATATCCAATATCATTGCATTTTATTTTTTTGACCAAGAATGAATTATTAAAAAAGCATAAAAAAAATCCCGGATTTTAATGTCCGGGATTTTTTTATTATCTAATAATATTGAAGAATCTGTTCCAGCGTATTTTATCAATAATGCCGCCGTTCTGATCAAGTGAAAGCCAGATAAACAAGGCTTTTCCAACTATGTGATCTGCTGGCACAAAACCCCAGTACCTTGAATCCAGAGAGTTATGTCTGTTGTCTCCCATCATGAAGTAGTAATTCTGCTTGAAGGTATATTCTTTAGCTTCTTTACCATCGATAAACAGCTTGTCATCCTCTAGTCTTACATCATCAAGATTCTCATAATTTTGGATTGTGGTTCCATAGAGAATAATGTTTTCAGGAGTCAGCTGGATTGTTGCACCTTCTGCAGGTACCCAAAGTGGTCCGAAGTTGTCTTCGTTCCAGTTAAATTTTGAAGAATGAGGAAATATTCTCGGTTCGGGTTCTCCTGCTGGTCTAATAATTGGCTCAACACTTTTGATTCCCTGAAAACCTTTAAATATGTTTGCCTGTTCTTCAGTGGTAAAGATATAGAATCCATTTTGTACAGGCTGATATTCCGTTACTCCAAATTTCCTGAATTCTTTTGAAGAAAATACTTCAGGAGTTTGCATGAAATACCTGTACTGAGTTTTAGGAGGATCTGCTACTGGTTTACCATTAACAAAAACTTTTGCTTTTTTGAGAGTAATAGTATCTCCGCCAATAGCGATACACCTTTTTATATAATTGGTCTTCAGGTCTGTTGGATATTCTTCTTCCGGTGGATAGTTAAAAACTACTACATCATTGTTTTTCACCTTGCTGATACCTGGCAGTCTGTATTGAGGAAGTTGGATCCAATCAACATATGAAGGTATTTCCGTTCCCCAGATTTTCTGATGTGTCAACGGCATCTGTAAAGGAGTTTTAGGGGTTCTGGCTCCATAGTGAAATTTACTTACAAATAGGAAGTCTCCTACTAGTAATGATTTTTCCATGGACGGGGTTGGGATAGTAAAAGCTTCCATGAAAATCCATCTGATAAGGGTGGCTGCTACAACTGCAAATACAATTGCATCTACCCATTCTCTGGATTTGGATTTCTTTTTTTGTGGTTCTTTTTTCTTTTCCCAGAATTTTAAATTCATACCTTATATGATTTATAAAAAAATACTTATTTTCTCTTAGTAACTGATTTTTAGCATATCGTCCATGCCAAAGACACCTTTTTTACCTACCAGCCATTCAGCTGCTACTACAGCACCTTTGGCAAATCCTTCACGGGAATGTGCTGTATGTGTTATTTCAATAGTATCAACGGGTGAATTATAATAAACAGTATGTGTACCAGGTACAGCATCAAGTCTTTTTGATGTAATTCCTAACAGACTTTTTTCTTTGGTAGGTTGATTTACCCAGCTATTGATTTTCGGGGTTGCATCAATAATTCCTTCAGCTAAAGTAATGGCAGTTCCGCTTGGTGCATCCA
The DNA here is from genome assembly GCF_000775915.1 of Sporocytophaga myxococcoides. Classification (NCBI taxonomy): domain Bacteria; kingdom Pseudomonadati; phylum Bacteroidota; class Cytophagia; order Cytophagales; family Cytophagaceae; genus Sporocytophaga; species Sporocytophaga myxococcoides. The sequence continues at coordinate 254,230 of NZ_BBLT01000004.1, read as the reverse complement.
GTTTTTGTTTGTGATGAATTTCTTCCATGCTCACTTCATATTCAGGAAAGGGATTCATGATTTTTGCAAGCAATTTGTTAAGATGGAAGAATAAATTTACTCCTACACTGAAATTGGATGCATAGAAGAAAGCACTGCCATTTTTTCTGCAAAGCTCTTCCAGCTCTTTTTTCTTTTCAAGCCAGCCTGTAGTTCCACAAACTACCGGTATACCTTGTTCTATACAGTATTTTACATTGTTGTATGCACTTTCCGGTTGAGTAAATTCTATTGCAACGTCAACCTGATCTTTAGTTATTGAAGTAAGCGAACTGTAATTCTCAAGATCGATTTTGAAAGGAGCAGTGTGGTTACGACTTATGGCAATTTGCTCAATGGTTTTTCCCATTTTGCCATAGCCCAAAAGTAAAATTCTCATTTATTTTATAGTAAAGTTTAATTTTATTCCTCCTGCAAATTGGGAATAATTATAAGAATATAAAAGCGGATGAACAGATAAAGAAATATCTTCATTAATGTCAAATTGCCTCAGATGAGCATCTACATATGCATCCACAATGTTTAATGCATACACAGCTGTAGAGATGATAATCGAAAACTCAAGATCTCTTCTGTACGAGTCTCTTGTTAACTTTAACTCATTATCACTGTAATCTTTAAATTCACCTGGCTGTTTTACACTTGGATCATTACTGATTCTGAAGCCAACGCGACTACTATAGGCATTATGGAACCTGGTGTACTCAAGTGAATTAAACCTTATCCAATAGGCAAGTGCAGCAGCTCCTGCATATATAATAGGAGGTTTCCAGTATCTGCGGTTGTAAAACTGTCCTGCTCCGGGTAGAACTGTGGAAAGCAAAGCAGCTCTTCCTGGACGGTAATTGTGTTTGGGTTTTGATTTTTTAACGGGTGCCTGAGAAAGGGTATCATTCTGGGCTGTGGCCCCCATTGCATTAATAAAAGTTATAACCGTTATTAATACAATGGGTCTTACCAGCTTTAATATCATATCTAAAAATTTAATATATCTAATATCCGGTTTAAATCATCCGCATTTACAAATGGGATCTTAATCTCGCCTTTGTTTTGTTTATCACAATTAATATTGATTTTTGTTCCGAAATGTGTAGACAATTTTGTCTGTATATGTACTATTTCAGGGTTGAAGTAAGTCTTCTTGTCTTCACCTTTCGATTCCGCAACTTTTGCTTGTGAAGAAGGCTGAGAAAGTGATCTTACCAGGTCTTCAGTTTTTCTAACCGATAATTCTTCATCCAGAATTTTCTTGAAGATACTCAATTGATCATCAATTCTTTCAATGGTAATCAAGGCTCTGGCATGCCCCATTGAAATTCTGTTATCTCTTACAGCAGCCTGAATGTCTGGCGGAAGTTTCAGAAGTCTTAAGTAATTGGTTACCGTAGTTCTGTTTTTCCCCACGCGGTCCCCTAATTCTTCCTGCTTCAGACTGCATTCAGAAATTAATCTCTGATAGCTCAGTGCAATTTCAAGCGCATTTAAGTTTTCTCTCTGAATGTTTTCAATAAGAGCCATTTCCAGCATTTGCTGGTCATTAGCGGTTCTTATATAAGCAGTAATTTTAGGAAGTTGAGCAAGTTTGGTAGCCTGAAGCCTTCTTTCTCCTGAAATCAATTGATATTTACCAGGTGAAAGTTGTCTAACGGTAATTGGCTGAATAATGCCCTGCACCTTTATAGATTCAGAAAGCTCCTGAAGGGCTTCCTGATCAAAATGAGTCCTTGGCTGATATGGGTTGACTTCAATACTGTCAACAGGTATTTCGTTAATTGCACTTTCTGGTGCTCTTTCAACTTCTACTTTTCTTTCGGGTTTTGCAGTATCGGAATCCTGAAGCAGGGCTCCTAAACCTCTTCCCAAAACACTTTTTTTTGCTGCAGGTATCTGCGATTTCTTATCGTTCATTGAAATCGGGTATTAACTTAATGCTACTTTATTTCTTTCAAGAATCTCCTGAGCTAGATTCAGGTAACTGATAGCTCCTTTGCTTTCTGCATCATGAGCTATAACAGGCAATCCAAAACTTGGAGATTCACTGAGTTTAATATTTCTAGGAATAATAGTTTCAAATACAAGGTGCTGGAAGTGAGTTTTAACTTCTTCCACTACCTGGTTTGATAATCTTACCCTTGGATCATACATTGTAAGGAGAATTCCTTCGATTTCAAGCGCAGTGTTAAGTCTGGTCTGGATAATCTTAATAGTATTAAGTAGTTTTCCTAATCCTTCAAGGGCAAAGTACTCACACTGAACCGGTACTAATATGGAATCAGCAGCAGTCAAGGCATTTACCGTGATAAGACCAAGTGAAGGTGAACAGTCTATAACTATATAATCGTATCTTTCTTTTGCATTCTTTAAAGATTCTTTCATCTTTTCCTCTCTGTGATCAAGGCTGATCATCTCTACTTCCGCACCTACAAGGTCGATGTGAGCTGGAAGGAGGTCCAGGAATGCTACATTGGTGTTAAGAATTAGCTCATCAGCATTTATTCCGTCAACCATGCATTCATAGATACTTTTTTCAATTGTCTTTGGGTTAAAACTTAATCCTGAGGTTGAGTTAGCCTGAGGATCAGCGTCTACCAATAGGGTCTTAAATTCCAGAGCTGCAAGACTGGCAGCCAGGTTGATAGCGGTTGTGGTTTTACCTACTCCACCTTTTTGATTGGCAATTGCAATGATTTTACCCATTTAAATTAAAATAATTAAGTTTAACTGAATCTCCTATTTCCAAATAAAATTAACGCTTTTTCTCCTCATTGTGCAATTATTTTTACTTCAGGAAGCCAATTTAAATTTCAGATATTGATCTGTTTTTTAATTAATTGATTTTCTTTGGTTAAGAAATAATGCGCCAGAGGCTTATTACGCTCTGAAAACAATGCAGGATTTTACTCCAATCTTTTTCCAAACGAAGCTTTTAAGCAGTGGTTGGTGAATAAACATCAATTTTTCAAAATTTTTCAGAACTTAAAAGACATTCAGTTTCGAATATTTTCAAAATTTCTGACAAAGTGATTTTTAAAATTAAGATAAAATGAAATGAAGGTGTGCTAATTGTTTATTTTATTATACACATATTTTGCACTAATGGGATGTGGAAAGGATGTGGATAAGTGGAAGGTTGCTGGATGTTAGAGGGTTACTTTGAGTTAAAAGTTTAAAGTCGAAAGTTTAAAGTTTGAGAATGTATTTTCTCGTTCTGCAAAATATGTCTGGTTCAAAAGGCGAGGTCTTTCAATAAAAGTTGTCTTTTGTCTTGCTTCAAAATGAAAAAAGCAGCAAATCAGATCTCTCTGTCTTGCTGCTTTTTTACTTTCAACTTTAAGCTTTTAACTTTTAACTATTTTTTCTTCTTTTTAATTTCTTCTTCTCTAGCCTTCATAGCCTCCTCAACTCTCTGCATCCATTTGGATTTTTTCCCTCCTGTGGTAGCATATTTCTTTCTGTTTTCATCTAAAACAGCTCTGATTTTGTTTTCATCAACAAATCCTTTGATAATATATTGCTGCCCGATTGAAACTAAGTTGGAAACTAGGTAATAGAAACTCAAACCTGCAGGGAAGGAGTTAAGAACAAACATAAAGACAACCGGCATGATGTATGAAACAGATTTCATTGGTCCGGTAACTGTACTTACCTGATTATTTACCCAAGTTAACAAAAGGGTAGAAAGGGTCATCAGGAAGGTAAATAAGCTGAAGTGATTTCCGTAGGTATCGCTAAGACCCCAGATATGAGTGTTCCATGAGAAGATAGAATCATATGTGGAAAGGTCATTAGCCCATAAGAATGGCTCTTGTCTTAGTTCTATTGAGTTCGGGAAGAAGTTGAACATCGCAAGGAGGATAGGAGTCTGTAAAAGCACAGGAATACATCCGCTTAAAGGATTAATTCCAACTTTTTGATATAACTGCATCTGCTCAGCCTGCACTTTTTGCATATCATCGCCATTTCTTTCCTTTATTTCGTCAATTTCAGGCTTCAATACCTTCATTTTAGCCATTGAAATGTATGACTTGTAGCTAAGAGGAAATAGAATAGCTTTTAGTAAAAAGACAAGAATGATGATGATAACCCCGTAATTTCCAATAAACGTTTCGAAGAAATTAAATACTGGAATTACTATGAATCTGTTGATCAGATTGATAACGGGCCAGCCAAGATAAACGTTTTTGTCATAATCAGGAGCAGGAACTGCTCTAAGTGTTTGATAATGATTAGGGCCGAAATAAAATTTATATTTTCCTTTTCCTGAAGTTAAATCATTATAGGGCAATGTCACTGAAGCTTCCAGATGCTTCAGACTTGCAGTGTCTCCTTGATTTACATGACTTTTAACTGTCCCGTTAGAAAATTCATTTTCAGCGATAAATCCTGCGTTGAAGAATTTTTGCTTCATGGAAACCCATTTAATCGGTTCGCTTAAAGTAGTGCTTTCCGGATCATTTGAGGTTTCGTTAAGATGATCAAAACCTTCTTTTACAGTATAATAATTTACTGAGGTGGTAATTCTGCTTTGTTTCAGGTCATATTCCACCTTTGGGGCATCTGCTTTCCAGTCAAAAACAACAGGTTGGTTTTGCAGAATACCGGTCATACCGTCAAATTTCAGGTCATAGTTAACCAGATATCCTTCAGGTGCAATAGAATAAGTCTGGGAAATCGCATTACCTGGAGATAAAGTAGCCTTGAAAATTACCTTTGTTGTATCTCCTGACTTTTGAGTCTCAGCCTGATAAAACAGAGTTGATAAGTCAAGATTTCCGGTTTTAGATGCAGCGAGAAGGGATATGTTGCTATTAGCTTCATCTAAAAGGTATAAAGGTTTTTTCTGATCGGTCAGATAGTGTTTCAAAAGTACACTTTTGATTTTACCACCTTTTGAGGAAAAAGTAACCTTGATGTCTTTGTTTTCAGCGACAACATCTTTTGCTTCTCCTGAGGCCAGATTGGCAAGCTCCCCATATGCAGCCTTTAGCTGCTGTTGTTTTACCGAGTCAGGAATTACTTCTTCTGTTTTTTGGGGAGTAACCTGAGTCGATTGTTGTTGTTGTGCGTTTGGTTGGGGTTTATCTTTTTGCCCGAAGTACATAAAGTACAGTAACATCATGGCAGTAATTAACACTATCCCCGTAACCTGATTCTTATCCATCTTAAATTATTAATTATCTAAAAATATTTTCAGTTATTATTCTGTTTTAGACTCTTTTTCTTTTGAAAATTCAATGGCTGCTTTTACAAATTTAACAAACAGCGGATGTGGATTTAATACTGTACTTTTCAGCTCTGGGTGGAACTGTGTACCTATATAAAATCTGTGATCCTTTAATTCAATAATTTCTACCAGGCCAGTATCCGGATTTATTCCGGAAGCAATCATACCAGCTTTTTCAAACTGTTTCAGATACTTGTTGTTAAATTCATATCTGTGTCGGTGTCTTTCGGTAATTTTAGATTTACCATAGATATGATGCGCTTTACTTCCCTTAGTTAATTCGCATGGATAGGCTCCCAATCTCATAGTTCCGCCTTTTTTCGTAACATTTTTCTGAGATTCCATCATATCAATAACCGGGTTAGGGGTCTTTTTGTCCAATTCGGCAGATGCAGCATCTTTTATACCAACCACATTTCTGGCAAATTCGATAGCTGCACATTGCATACCAAGACATATACCGAAGAATGGAATGTGATTTTCTCTGGCAAATTTTACCGCTTGAATTTTTCCTTCAATTCCTCTTTCTCCAAAACCTGGTGCTACCAGTATTCCATCAAGATTACCTAAAACAGAAGGAATAGTTTCGGCAGTAAGGTGTTCAGACTGAATCCATTTAATTTTTACCTTACATTCATTTTCTGCTCCCGAATGTACAAATGCTTCAGCAATAGATTTATAAGCATCAGGTAATTCTACATATTTTCCTACAAGACCAATCTGTACTTCATGGGTAGTATTTTTCAGCTTTCCGAGAAAATCTTTCCAGGTGTCGATTTGAGCTTCTCCTTTATGTGGAAGTTTCAGCTTGGTTAACACTCTTTCGTCCAGTTTTTCCTTTTTCATTAATAAAGGAACATCGTAAATCGTTTCAGCATCAAGAGATTCAATAACTGAGTTTACATTTACGTTGCAGAAAAGGGCAAGCTTTTTTCTGATTTCAGCAGGAATTGGATGCTCTGAACGGCAAACTAATATATCCGGCTGAATTCCTGATTCAGAGAGTTGTTTTACAGAGTGTTGAGTTGGCTTGGTTTTTAATTCTCCTGCTGTTTTAAGGAACGGAACCAGGGTAAGGTGGATCACAAGCGTATCATGTGGACCAAGATCCCATCTTAATTGTCTTACAGCTTCTATAAAAGGAAGAGACTCAATATCGCCTACGCATCCGCCTATTTCTGTAATAACTATATCATAGTTTCCTTTTTCTCCTAAGGCAAGAAAATTTCTCTTGATCTCATCTGTAATGTGAGGAATAACCTGAACGGTTTTTCCTAAGAATGCACCTTCTCTTTCTTTCGAAATTACATTATGGTAAATTCTTCCTGTAGTGACATTGTTTGCCTGAGAAGTGTTGATATTCAAAAATCTTTCATAGTGACCCAGATCCAGATCTGTTTCAGCTCCATCCTCAGTTACATAGCATTCGCCATGCTCATAAGGGTTAAGAGTCCCCGGATCTATATTTATATAGGGATCAAATTTTTGAATAGTGACGGAAAACCCTCTGGACTGAAGCAGTTTCGCAAGAGATGCGGAGATTATTCCTTTTCCTAATGATGAGGTTACCCCTCCTGTTACAAAGATATATTTAGCAGAAGCCATAAGTACTAAAAAGACTCTATTTTACTTATGGGATACAAAGGTATATGTTTCGTCTTATAAATTTATACAAATCCCCTTTTTTGTGTATTATTTTTTTGAAAAGCTAAGAATGTGAAACTTTAATAAGGGTATACCATGAATCCACCTCTTGGAAATGGAAATCTGTCAAAATAAGTTCTATCATTATCACTTTTTGATTATCTTGTGAAGTTGTTTTCTGCAAATAAGGCACACCTGATCAATTGTTTATTGGATAAATTATAACAGTTGGGATTGTATTTATGCGTGAAAAGATATCATTTACCTGGAAAATCTGTATTTTATTTTTATTGAGTCTGGATTCATTTGAAGTCTTGGCTCAATGTCCTTTACCAGAGTTATATGATTTAACTTTCGCAAATCCTTCCTCTTCCCAGACATGGGTCAATTGTATCGATAACGAAACTGATCCGGATATATATAATCTGGAGTTGATGTCTCCTCGTGATATTGAAAATTATACCATTGATTTTGGTGATGGTTCTGCGCCCATATCAGGTACACTCTGGCCTTCCAATACAGTACTTTCTCACTCATTCGGTTTGGGGAAATTTTCAATAACACTTACGGAGAAGAAAACAGGTTGCACTATAAAAACAATAAAAGGTACCTTTATTAATGACCGAAAAGCGGGAGCAGCAGCTTTGCCTCCTACCATAGGAGCAAGTACCTGTGCACCCAATATTCTTTCATTTAAAAATACTTCCACCAATACTTCTCCTTTTACAAAGTTCGAATGGTCTTGGGGAGATGGGACTAAAGATGTAACAGATGCTTCCAATGCAGGACAGGTAATGTCACATACTTATCAAAAAGGAACGTCCAGTTGCAATATGATTGTCCGACTCACTGCCACGGGTTTGTGTGATGCCTCATTTGCAAGTTATGGCCCATTTAATTTTTGGGATACTGATTCGGCTATTATCAGTGCTTCTGTGAAACAAATTTGCGGGGCAGATTCAGTGGTTTTTAAAGATGTTTCTAAATATAACTGTAATAATAAACAGGCCAGGAAAATAAAATGGGAATCGGCTGATTTAGGTATTTCAACTTCCTGGCTTCAGGCTTCTCCCATAAACAGATCCCTTAAGGCATTCATTACCGGAGTGCCAGGTGCCACTTTTAATATCACACTTCTTGATTCCAACTTTTGCGGGGTTAGTCAGACCTCTATGAAAGTAGAAATTATTGATCCTCCTGTTTCTCAATTTACCACTTCATCTACTGATATTTGTGCAGGGGATTCAGTATTATTTCAAAATAGCTCAACAGGCGGTGGAAACAGATTTAGATGGAATTTCGGTGATGGAACGGGTTGGATTGAAAATAATAATCCTACTCTTTTCCATCAATACAGTGCTGCAGGAAAGTATACGGTCCAGTTGGCTTCCATTCAGGATAAAGCCCTTGGCTGTTCTGATACTTCTGTCTCTGTAATATCTGTTGTTGGGATTCCTCAAGCCAATTTTACTTTTGTTAAACCTACAAGTTGTGGAAAGGCCTCTGTCTTGTTTAATAATGCGTCGATCGGAGCATCTTCTTATACATGGGATTTTGGAAATGGAATAACTCAGACTGGTCCTGGCCCCTGGACTATTGACTTCGATCCAGGTTATTATAGTGTCCGATTAATAGTACATAACAACCTAAACTGTAGTGCAGAAAGAACTGCTGCTGTTATCGTACCTCCGGATATTTCATTTAATGTGTCCTCAGATCCTGTATGCCAGGGGAATATTAGTAAGTTTAAAAACTTATCCGATTTATTGCCTGCAGTACCTTGTGCCTCTGGATCAATATTGAGAGAACAATGGGATAATATTACAGGCGCAGCTACTGTAGTAAGACTTACTTCTCATGCAAATTTTCCGGATAAGCCTTCCTCAACTTCTTTACTTACAGATTATTTTGAGGGGCCTGTGAATATCGGAGATAATTACGGCTCCAGAATTCATGGATTTATTTGTCCTCCATCTGATGGTATTTATACATTCTGGATCTCAAGCAATGGAGATTCTGAACTCTGGCTTAGTTCCAGTTCAAAAGTTTCAGATAAAACAAAAATTGCTTATGTATCCGGAACTACCACTTTGAGGCAGTGGAACAGATATATTTCTCAGCAATCTTTACCTGTCTTTCTAAAAGCAAACCAAAGGTATTACATAGAAGCACTTCATAAGGAAAGTAATCTGGATGATCATTTATCAGTTGGCTGGCAATTACCGGATGGGACTTTTGAAAGACCTATTCCCGCAAAATATCTTAGCCCATATACTCCGGGAACTGAGATAACATCCTGGTCCTGGACCTTCGGAGATGGAGGGAGTGCTTCTGTAAAGCAGCCTGGTCATTTATATAATACTCCCGGTACTTATGAAGTGATTATTGAGGCAGCTACAGATGTCTGTAAGAGGAAGGATACAGTTTATACTATTGTCTCACCATTGCCGGTTCCTTCTTTTGAGTCAGATAAGTGGAAGGGGTGCGCTCCATTTGATGTTAAAATTGCTAACAAATCACAAAATACCAGCGCCTACGAATGGAGTTTTGGGGATGGTTCGCCAGGACTGTTTACGTCAGATAACTTAGATACTATCTTTCATACTTATTTAAATAAAGGGGATGATAGTTTGAAATTTCCATTGAAACTTATTGCCAAATCCGATAAGGGATGTATGGATACGTTAATTCGAAATGTTACTGTTTATCCGTCTCCTGTAGCTGATTTTTTGTACACTCCTTCAATTCCTCAGTGCAGCCCATCCAGTATAAAACTGTCAAATAATTCATCTTTAGCGTCTTCCTTTAAATGGACGATTGAGGGTAAGGATACTATTGTCTCTTCAATGGAGTTTAATCATACTTTTGTAAACAAGACAGGTATAGTAAAAGATGAATCCATATCCATCAGAGCTATTACAGATCATGGTTGTTTTTTAGAAAAAAGTAAAACTATAATTGTATATCCTGAGCCGGAATTCAAGATCGAAGCCAAACCTAAGGAAGGTTGTCATCCGCTTATCGTGGGTTTGTCTTCTGGAGGAGCACAATATAAGTTTGACTGGGATTTCGGTGATGGTTTTAAATCTTCTGCATCTACACCAACACATGTTTTTAACAATATTACTGATAAGGATACTTTATTTAGGATCTCTCTGAATGCCCTATCTTCATTTAATTGCTCTTCAACAGTCTATGACACAGTAATTGTACATCCCAAACCTGAAGCTGATTTTAGTGAATCTGTTTCCTTTGGGTGTAGTCCTTTGTCTGTAAGCTTTTCCAATAACAGTCAGAAGGCAGGATGGTATAAATGGGATTTTGGAGATGGTATATTGCTGGATACTTTATTTGGAGATGTTACCCATGTATATGAAAATAAAACAGGTTTAATTAAAGAGTTCTATGTGAAGCTGATTTCAGGAACTGCTAATAACTGTGCAGATACTATGATCAGAAAGATTTCTGTTTTTCCTGAAGTTTTTCCTGATTTTGTGGGAGAAATGGAAGGATGCAGTCCTTTCAAAACAAAGTTTGCACCATCAGGTTCATTAATATCAAATTACACCTGGGATTTTGGGGATGGAAGTACTTCTCTAGAAACTTCTCCTGTTCACATTTTCCAGAATCCATACGCAGAGGATACTGTATTTAATGTAATTCTAAAAGTTAAGTCAGTACACAATTGTGAGGCAGAAGTAACAAAGTCTGTTTCAATCTGGGCTGGTCCTGAAGCAAATTTTACAGTAACCTCAAACACTATTCAATTACCTGATTCTGCCATTTATATAACTAATAATACTGTTGCCGGAAACTTTGATATTAAATGGGATTTTGGAGATGGAAATACATCCGGTTTAAGAGATCCTCAGGTTCACTATTATGGTTTTTATGGCAACTACAAGTTGACTCTTTTTATAAATACAGGAAAATGCACAAGCTCTTTAACGAAAGATATCAATGTGTTGGCAACTTCTCCGATTGTTAATTTCACTGGAGAAGGAGAAGGGTGTTTGCCTTTGGAGATTTCTTTTAACAATACATCTAAATTTGCGGAGCAATATTTATGGGAGTTTGGGGATGGTGAGACTTCAGAATTGAAAAATCCAAAGCATAATTATGAATTTCCTGGAGTTTATTCTGTAAGACTTTTGGCGAAAGGTAAGGGGGGCGAAAATTATCTTATGAAAGATTCAATCATATACGTAAGACCTGTTCCGGACGCTTATTTTGTATCTCAGCCTAAGGTTGTTTTTATACCCGATCCGATTTTTTTTAATAATAAATCTAAAAATGCTATCAAGTTTACATGGGATTTTGGAGATCAATCTTTTTCTGAAGAGGTGAGTCCATTGCATATATATCAAACACCAGGCAGGTATAAAGTAAAACTTTTAGCTGAAAATGAATTCGGATGTGTGAATAGCTATGAATTGGATGATGCAGCATTTGCTGAAGAAGGCGGTTCAATTGAAATTCCAAATGCCTTTACACCCAACCATGGAGGTTCGAGTGGCGGGCGAAAAGATGGAAATGGATTGAATGAAGTCTTTTATCCGCGCCTACATGATGTTACTGATTTTTATATGAGTATTTATAATAAATGGGGAGAGATGCTTTTTGAAACAAAAGATTCTTCAATAGGATGGGATGGGTACTATAAAAATCAGCTTTGCCCGGAAGATGTATATGTGTATAGGATTAAGGTGAAAATGCCAAGTGGAAAGGTGAAGGAATATGCCGGTGATGTTACTTTGATATGGTAATGGAGCTTAAAGCTTAAAGTTGAAAGCTTAAAGTAAAAAGTATAAATAATCATGGTGATTAAGGTTTTAATAAAGACCTAAAGGTTGGTGATTAAAACTGAAATCTACACTGAAAGCTTACGGAAAATGATTAAAGATGAGGTCTTTTAAGTTGTACGTAACTTCACCTTATTTAAAAAAAACAATAAAACCAAAGCGATATAATGTCAATTGCTCATATATTTTTGAGCTCTAAGTTTTCCACTTTAAACTTTAAGCTTTTCGCTTTTCGCTTTATGCTTTTGGCTTTAAGCTTATCTAACTATGTGTATGCTCAGGACCCTCAGTTTTCCCAATATTATGCTGCACCTTTATATCTCAATCCTGCTTTTGCCGGTGCCACACATGAAAGCAGGGCGATGTTTAACAACAGGTATCAATGGGTGAACCTCCCAAAGCCTTTTATTACTTATGCAGCATCGTTAGATCATAATTTTGAAAAGTTCAGAAGTGGTGTTGGGCTAATGGCAATGCTGGACAAAGCAGGAGAGGGAGCATTAAAATCAGCCTCCATAAACGGAATGTATTCCTTTCGTGTAAATCTTTCAAGCAAACTGGTTTTCAGACCAGGAATTCAATTTGGATATGTTTCAAGAAGTATTGATTATTATAACCTTACATTCGGAAGTCAGCTTGATGGAGTTTCCGGAATTCCCTATAATGTAGCAGGCAAAAGTTCAAGTGTTAATTACTTTGACTTTGGAGCAGGTTTTTTATTCTATAATAATAAATTCTGGATGGGAATGGCATCCAGTCATATTAATCAGCCGGATCAGTCATTGAATACAGGTGGAAATAAACTTCCCATAAAAACGACAGTACACGGTGGTGTAAAATTTTTTTTGAAAGAAGGGGTACACAAAAAAAAATATGGAGAACAAAAAGAAAGAAGCATTTCTCCGACTTTTGTATATAAGCATCAGGAGGATTTCGATCAGCTTGATCTTGGTTTGTATGTATGTTATGAGCCTGTTGTTACAGGACTTTGGTACAGAGGAATACCTTTTAAACGATATAATCAGGAGAATTTCAATCACGATGCAGTTGTAGTAATGGTGGGAGTGCGGACAGACAGATGGGGGATAGGATACAGTTACGATCTGACCATTTCTAGCTTAACTGCTACAAAGACAGCAGGAGCACATGAATTTTCATTGTCGTATGTTTTTAAAACCAGGAAAATAATCAGAAGGAAAGATATGGTTATTCCTTGTCCTAAGTTTTAAATACTTTTGGGAAAATATGAATGTTTTCTAAAGTAGATTTCTTGAAGACTTGTGTTCCAGTATATTTTTAAAAAAAACGATCAGAAAATAAGGAGTAATAGGAGATGTTAGTCTTTAAATTTGTAATTACTGTCTATCTTTGAGAAAAATCACTAATCAAAAATAACCTAAATGAAGTCTGAGGAAGAGATTAACCTCTGTATTGAGCAGTTAAAAAAGGGAAATGTGATTGTGTATCCTGCAGATACAATATGGGGGTTAGGCTGCGATGCTACGAACACTGAAGCAATCAGGAAAATTTATGATATAAAGAAAAGGCCGGATGCCAAAGCCATGATTGTTCTGATTCATGATATAGGACAGTTACATGACTATGTTGTAAATGTGCCTGAAATTGCATGGGATTTGGTAGATTTTGCAGAAAGACCCTTGACAGTAATTTATCCCAAAGGTAAAAATGTAAGTCCGGATTTGCTTGGTGAAGATGGAAGTATAGCTATAAGGCTCATAAAAAATGATTTTTGCAATGCCCTGCTGAAAAAGTTCAGAAAGCCTTTAGTATCAACTTCTGCCAATATTAGTGGAAGTCCTTCACCAATGAATTTTGCAGGTATTGACGAAGCAGTACTGAAACAGGCTGATTTTGTAGTAGATGTCAAATATGGGAATAATATGACTTCAAATCCTTCAACCATTGTGAAGTTAGGTCTTGATGGGGAAATAAAATTTATCCGTAAATAATCCGGAGAATATTCGTTTAATGAATTTTTCAGAACTTTTAAATGGTAACAAATTATTCAATATTGTTGCCGAAGCTTCCAGGGAACTTGGAGTTGATTCTTATGTGATTGGTGGTTATGTCAGAGACCTTTTGCTGAAAAGACCATCCAAAGATATTGATATAGTTAGTGTAGGTAGTGGTATAGCATTGGCTCAGAAAGTGGCTCAAAAGATGGGAGACCTTCCTGTTGTTGTGTTCAAAAACTTTGGAACCGCAATGATCAAGATGGATGAGGGAGAGCTTGAATTTGTAGGTGCCAGAAAAGAATCATATAGCAGGAACTCAAGAAAACCTGTAGTAGAAAACGGAACATTACAGGATGATCAGAACAGGAGGGACTTTACCATAAATGCTCTTGCTATTAGTTTAAATGAAAATAACTATGGTGAGTTGCTGGACCCTTTCAATGGAATGTCTGACCTCAAGAGAAAAATAATTAAAACTCCCCTTGACCCGGGTATTACATTCTCTGATGATCCCCTCAGAATGATGAGGGCAGTAAGGTTTGCAACCCAATTGGGCTTTGATATTGATCCCAATACATTTCAGGCTATTATTGATAATAAGGAAAGGATCAATATTGTCTCTTGCGAAAGAATTTCTGATGAACTTAATAAAATTGTTTTAAGCCCTAAGCCTTCTTATGGTTTTAAACTGCTCTATCATTGTGGTTTACTGGAAATTATTTTTAAAGAACTTACAGATTTGCAAGGAGTGGAATCTGTTGGGAACAGAGCACACAAAGATAACTTTTATCACACCTTGCAGGTGTTGGATAATGTTGCTGAAAAGAGCAATGACCTTTGGTTGAGATGGGCTGCTATTCTTCATGATATAGCAAAGCCGGCTACCAAAAGATATGACGAAAAGATCGGCTGGACATTTCATGGCCATGAGGAATTAGGAGCGAGGATGACCCCTCATATTTTCAGAAAGCTTAAGCTTCCTTTGAATGAAAAAATGAAGTTTGTGCAAAAACTTGTACGTCTCCATTTAAGACCAATTGCACTGGTTAAAGAAAATGTTACAGATTCCGCTCTGAGGAGGTTGTTATTTGAAGCAGGAGATGATATTGATGCACTTATGACATTGTGCCGTGCTGATATTACTTCCAAAAATGAAGTGAAGGTTAAGAAGTATCTCACAAACTTTAATTCTGTAGAGCATAAATTAAAAGAAGTTGAGGAAAAAGATAAGCTGAGAAATTTCAAACCTGTTATAACCGGAGAGATTATTATGGAAACATTTAATCTGACTCCGGGGAAAGTTGTAGGAGATATTAAAGACGAGCTTAGAGAAGCAATATTGGCAGGAACTATTAAAAACGAATATGAAGAAGCTTATCAGTTTATGTTGGAATTTGCTTCGGATCGATTTAATCTGCAACCTGTAAGATAAATTTGGAGTCCGACTTTAGCATTAAGCGTATTTACTTAATTTTTCAAGATTCTTAGTTGGACAAAAACAGGTAAATATTTTTAGATTTTGACTAAGTTAAGCTTAGTGTGTATCAAGGAATATTTATCTTCCCGCATTTATTCTATTAGGACTTACTTTCCAAATCATCTTTTGAATCCAGCAGGACTCTGTCTTTGATTTTTAAGATTCTATTGGGGAATTTATTAATCAGCTCATAGTTATGAGTAGCCATGAGCACAGCTGTACCACTGTTGTTAATTTCTTTGAAGAGATTAAAGATTTCCTCAGCAACTTCAGGATCCAGGTTGCCAGTTGGTTCATCTGCAAAAAGGATAAGGGGCTCATTTATTAATGCCCTTGCAATAACTATTCGTTGCTGTTCACCTCCGGACAGTTGATGAGGCAATTTAAAAGATGCAGCACCCAGTCCTACGCGCATCAACACTTCGGATAATCTTGCTTTCATGGCAGCATTGTCTTTCCAGCCAGTAGCTTTCATTACAAAAAGAAGATTATCGGAGATATTCCTATCGTGAAGCAACTGAAAATCCTGAAATATGATACCAATCTTTCTTCTAAGGTAAGGAATTTTGGATCTTTTGGTTTTGGAGAGATCGTATCCTGCGACGTAGATTTTTCCTTTTTCAAAAGGAAGGTCAGCATACAGCGATTTTAATAATGAGCTTTTTCCGCTACCAGTTCTTCCTATAAGATAGACAAATTCACCTTTGTTAATGTCAAACGTTATATTGTCCAGGACTAGTTTGTCTTCCTGATATATGCTCAGATCTTTAACAGATACTACAGGTTCTGAGGAAAATGCCATCGATTATATTTTCAGTTTTTGAAGTTTTCCAAAAGGAAGATCTTTTATTACTTCTTCCAAAAGTTTTTCTTTACCCTCAAGCCCTGTTTTCTTTGGAAGTTTCACAGGGCGATCTGCCCGGAAATAAGCTACCAAAACGAAGTTTTCGTCTCTTAATTGAATGTAATCTGGAATTTTAGCTTTTCCTTTTACTTTGATAATGTACATTCTACTGAGCTTATTTCCGGCAAGATTCCTGATTAACCATTAAGCTTTTTATGATCTGCTAGAAACTTCTGCAAACCGATGTCTGTCAATGGATGATTTAATAAACTTGTAATCACGCTTAGAGGGCAGGTTGCAACATCAGCACCAATTTCAGCACATTGAATGATGTGCATTGGATGTCTTACCGAAGCAGCCAGTACTTCTGTTTCAAATCCATAATTATCATAGATCTGAACGATCTGGCTTATAAGCTCAAGTCCGTCAGTAGAAACGTCATCAAGTCTGCCAATAAAAGGAGATATGTAATTAGCTCCGGCTTTTGCTGCCAGAAGTGCTTGTCCAGGGCTGAAGCAAAGGGTACAGTTTGTTCTGATTCCGTTTTTAGAGAAATATTTTATCGCTTTAATTCCATCTTTGATCAAAGGAACTTTTACAACAATTTTCTCATCAATTGTAACCAGTTCTTCTCCTTCTCTGATGATACCTTCGAAATCAGTTGCAATTACTTCTGCACTTACATCTCCGTCAGTAATATCGCAAATAGCTTTATAATGGGCAAAAACGTTATTTTTCCCTTTAATCCCTTCTTTGGCCATTAAACTCGGATTCGTTGTAACGCCATCTAGCACACCAAGTTCATGAGCCTCTCTTATTTCATTAAGATTAGCCGTGTCAATAAAGAATTTCATTATTTGAATTATTTTTTACAAAGTGAAGGTACAAATCTAAGAATTTATTTCAACCTGAGTATAGGTTGGAGATAGCTATAAAACAAAAATGGCAAATCGTATATCGCACCGCTCTACCGTCTACCCTTGCTTCCTTCCGGACCTGGGGGGGTTCAACAGGAGCTGGTCGTATAGATTTGCCGGTGCAAATGTATATGAATTAATATTAGATTCAAAAGCTAAAGAGAAAATATTAATTTAAATCAATAATAATTTTTATTTAAGTTGAGAAACAGGTGGTTGAAGAGTAATAATATTTTCTTTTAAAATAAAAATACAAGAAAAGTGCCGGAGACAGGAATCAGAATGAAACCAGTTATCTCCGGCATAGGTGAGAAGGAAAATTATCTTACCAGTATATGCTTCATTGATTTTAATTTTTTCAATGAAGTGGAAGTTCCTTTTATAACTGATAATAAACTGTTTTCACAAAGATGAACTTTAAGCTTTGTCTTTAATTCCAATCTTTTGTCAAGTCCCTTTAAATTACTCCCTCCTCCTGTAATATGAATACCTTTCCTGTAAATGTCTCCAGCAAGTTCCGGTGGGCAGGTTTCTAGTGTCTTTATCACGGATTCTTCGATTACTGATATCGATTTTTCCATTGCAGCGGAAACCTCTGTATAATTAACTGTTACCTCTTTAGGAAGTCCGGTCATCATGTCTCTTCCGATTACAGTAAAATTAGCAGGTGCTTCATCCAGCTCCTGAAGGGCTGCGCCTACCTCGATTTTAATTCTTTCTGCTGATCTTTCTCCTATTAACAGGTTATGGCTCCTCCTCATAAAGTTCAGAATATCTTTATTGAGTTGATCGCCTGCAATTTTCAAAGATTGATTACATACTACTCCGCATAGGGATATAACTGCAATCTCTGTAGTTCCGCCACCGATATCTATTACCATGGAGCCGTTCGGTTCCTCAATATCTATTCCGATTCCTACAGCAGCAGCTATAGGCTCATGTATAAGGTATAGTTCTTTTACGCCTGCATTTTCAGCCGAATCTCTAACAGCTCTTTTTTCAACTTCAGTTGCCCCGTACGGAATGCAAATCACCATTTTCTGGGCAGTTTTAATAAGAGATTTTTTGCCTTCAAAAATCATTTTGATCATTCCTCTGATCATTTGTTCGGCTGCATTGAAGTTAGAAATAACACCATCCTTAAGCGGTCTTATGGTTTTGATGTTTTCAGGAGTTTTTTCGTGCATTTCCATAGCTTTTCTGCCAAGGGCAACGAGCTCTCCCGTAATTGTATCCACTGCAATAATAGATGGTTCGTTTAGAACGACCTGGTCGTTTAGCATGATCAGAGTATTGGCTGTTCCCAGATCCATGGCAATTTCATTATGAAAAAGATTTCCGAATAAACCCATATTATGGTTGATTATTTATTTTTTGAAGCTTTGTTTGATCAGTCAACATCAATAATGTTTTTAAAAGTTCATCATGATTTAAGAAAATATAAAGATTGGATTATGATTTGTTAATAACCTTTATTGCAATCTCTAGTTAGTATGACTCTATGCAAGTAACATTATATAATTGTTATGAAATTAATCAGTAAATACAATTATTATGATGCTTAAGAGGTTTGTTTAATAGTGAACACAAAATAATATTGATGCATTCTCTCCTTTATATTATACTACATGAGCTGGATTAGATCAACAAAATAAAATCATGGCATTAATTTGGAAAGAAGATAGAAGTTTCTTTATTAGTGTAATGGTTAAAATAATAATTATAGTATTCAGTATTAATAACTTATAGTGGATTATGCCAAGGAAAAGTTGAACGAAATATGAATCCGCAGAATTTTATAATCAAGATGAATTTTTTAAAAATATTTGTTGTTAAACCGGAGTAAGAATAAGTAGTATGGTAACAAGTCAAATGAAAAGGAATAATGTAAAGATCCAGTACAAATGTATTAGGACGCCTGATAACAAGCAGCTAAAAGATTTTAAGGAGAACCAGATTTATCGCGGTAGATCCTTTAATGACCTCTTTGAGGTGTCTACAGAATGGGCAAGTCATAAGCCGACTTTTTTGTTGGAGAAAAAAGATTTTGAAAAGTATTTTGAATTGCTGACACCAATAGAAGCAGGAGTATAACATTACTTCATGTTAGAAAAATGAACTAGAAAACCTGCAGATGGCAGGTTTTTCTATTTTATGGAATATTGTTCCTTTTCTTCAAAATTTCTCTAAGACATTTCAAAAAAACAACTTTCAGCTTTCAACTTTCAGCTTTCAGCTTTCAGCTTTCCACTTTTTCCAGTATGTTTATAACTTGTTCCGGAAAGGATTTACTTTTTTTGGAAAAACCGGACAACTAATGTTAATTTTACATTATGACTGAAAAAATATTAATTCTGGATTTCGGATCCCAGTATACTCAACTTATAGCCCGTAGAGTCAGAGAGTTAAATGTTTACTGCGAAATTCACCCTTTCAATAAAATTCCTCCTGTTGATTCAAGTGTAAAAGGTCTGATACTATCAGGAAGCCCATGTTCTGTTCGCGAAGCTAATGCTCCGGACGTAGATTTAACACCTTTTAAAGGAAAAATGCCTGTTCTTGGAGTTTGTTATGGCGCACAGTTAATGGCCCATAAAGCAGGCAACGATGTATTGCCTTCAAAGATAAGAGAGTACGGCAGAGCCAAACTTGTGAGCATTCACAACACAGATAAGCTGATGAAAGAGATAACGCCTGATTCTCAGGTTTGGATGTCTCATGGAGATACTATCTCAGGCCTTGATGACAAATTTGAAATTCTTGCCAGCACAGAATCTGTAAAGGTAGCTGCATATAAAGTAAAAGGGGAACAAACCTACGGAATTCAATTTCACCCAGAGGTAACCCATTCTCTTGAAGGTAAAGTAATTTTAAGAAACTTCGTTGTACACATCTGTGGCTGCAGTCAGGATTGGACTCCGGATATTTTCATTGATTCTACTGTTGCTGAACTGAAAGCTACTTTAGGGAATGATAAAGTAGTATTAGGTTTATCAGGAGGAGTGGATTCTTCTGTTGCTGCTGTACTTATTGATAAAGCTATAGGTGACAGACTTACCTGTATTTTTGTCGACAACGGATTGTTGAGAAAAAATGAGTTTGATGAGGTTTTGGCATCCTACAAAGACATGGGATTGAACGTGATAGGGGTTGATGCAAAAGAACAGTTTTATTCAGCTTTAAAAGGACTTTCTGATCCGGAACAGAAAAGAAAAGCGATCGGAAGAGTTTTCATAGAAGTCTTCGATCAGGAAGCACATAAAATCTCTGATGTGAAGTGGCTTGGACAAGGCACGATTTATCCCGATATCATAGAATCCGTTTCTGTTAAAGGACCTTCAGCAACTATTAAATCACACCACAATGTTGGTGGCCTTCCTGAAAAGATGAAGATGAAAGTTGTAGAGCCTTTAAAGACTCTATTTAAAGATGAAGTAAGAATAGTTGGAAAATCTCTTGGAATAGACGATACAATCCTTGGTCGTCATCCTTTCCCTGGTCCTGGTCTCGCAATCAGAATACTTGGAGATATTACCGCTGAAAAGGTTTCTATACTTCAGGAAGTTGATCACTTGTTCATTTCAGGCTTAAAAAGAGTAGGAGAATATGATAAGGTTTGGCAGGCAGGAGCAATTTTACTTCCCGTTAAATCTGTTGGTGTAATGGGAGATGAAAGAACATATGAAAATGTAGTAAGTTTAAGGGCTGTTACAAGTACCGATGGTATGACTGCCGATTGGGCCCATCTTCCTTATGAGTTTCTTGCAGACATTTCCAGTGAAATTATCAATAAAGTAAAAGGAGTTAACAGAGTAGTTTACGATATAAGTTCAAAACCACCTGCTACCATTGAATGGGAATAAAATGATCAACCGGATGAAAAAAATCTCATATGTACTAAGCTTTCTTGTTCTATATTTTATCTCTAATAATGTTTTAGGACAAACGGATTATCAGGGACAATTCCTGATTGGTAAAAACTTCCTTAAAGAAGGTAAGTACCAACAGGCGATGGATGTTTTTCTTCCGTTGACCAAAGAAAGCGAAGAAAATAAATTCGAAGCTTATTCTGCCTATTACTATTCTCTTGCTGCTCTCAAAAGCGGAAAGCTGAATGAAGGAAAAGCAATGGTCATGCAGATCAGGCAAAGGTATCCGGACTGGGACAAAATAGAGGATGTGAATTATCTTTATGCTAATCTGTATTTTGAACAGCAGAGATATTTTCAAGCCATAAAGATTCTTTCTTCCCTGAATTCTAAGGAACTGAAGCAGGATGCAGATAAGCAGAAAAACTACTATTTGCAGAAAGCCCCATTAGATACGCTCAAAAATCTGCAAAAACTTTTTCCAAATGATGCTGTGATAGCAAAAAATCTTATCAATAAACTTAGTTATACTCAGCTGAATGAGAAGGATAAGATGTTGCTGGAGTACCTTAGACAGGAATTTAAATTGGAAAAGGAAGATCTTCAAGCTACACGAGCCTCTGTAAAAAAACAGGAATATCATGTAGCTGTGCTGTTTCCTTTTATGGAAAAACAATTAAGTTCTGAGACATGGGGTAAAAGTTATCAATATGTCTTTGAGTTGTATGAGGGGATGAAAATCGCAATTGATTCTCTGAAAAAAGATGGTGTTAGTATTGTGCTCCATCCATATGATACAGAGAAGGATGATGCAAAGGTCGCCCAGATATTGAAATCTCCCGAACTTGTCAATATGGATCTTATTATTGGTCCCATTTTTCCTGCTAACTATCCGCTATCGGCTGAATTTTCTTTAAGGAACAAAATATCAGGAATAAATCCTCTTTCTAATAATATTAAATTCGTGGAAGGTAATCCATATGTGTTTTTATTTCAGTCAAGCCTGGAAGCTCAGGCAGGAAGAGCTGCTGAAATGGCTGCTGCAAAATTTCCTGTAGAACCAATGTCTGTAGGAACGGGAAAGAAAGCCAACACAGCACCTGAAAGAAAAAATGTGTATATATTCTTCGGCCAGGAAAACAGAGATTCTTTATTGGCAACAAGATACAGAGACAGCATTTCTCTGAAAGGATTTGCAGTGACTCAGTTTGAGAAAGTTGCTAAAGATAAACTTAAAAACATGCAAAAGCTTTTGTCTGATTCTGCAAAGCTTTTAGGTGTCAATCATATTTTCATAGCTGCAAACGATCAGGTAATTGCAGCTAACTTCATCAGTCAGATGGAGATCAGTAAATTTTCAACACCTGTAATCACAAGACAGGAATGGTTGCAGTTTCCTTTGCTTACCTTTGAACAGTTTGAAAGGAGAAATGTCCATTTTATCAATCCAGACTATATAGATTATGACAGCTATGCAGTTCAGAGTTTCAGGAATACATTTTTGAAAAAAGCTTATATCATTCCCGAAATTTATGCTTACCAGGGATATGATATGATGAGATTTTTCGGAAATGCATTGAAGAATTTTGGTAATGTATTCGGTTCAGGGCTCTCCGCTCAGGGATTTACCAGAGGGTATACACTATATGGTTATAATTTTACCAATTCAAATTCAAACTTATTTGTTCCAATAGTAAAATTTGAAGGGAACAAAATGGTAGTAGCAAATTCTGTAGATCAGATCAAATAAGTATATGAAGACTGAAAAAAGCCACAAACTTTTTGAAAGAGCCAAGAATGTAATTCCTGGGGGCGTTAACTCTCCGGTAAGAGCATTTAGGGCTGTGGGAGGAAATCCTTTATTTATCAAAAGAGCCGAAGGGGCTTACTTGATAGACGAAGATGATAACAAATATATTGAGTTGATCAACTCATGGGGGCCAATGATTCTTGGTCATGCCAATACGGATATTGAGAACGCTGTTTGTGAAGCGGTTAAAGATTCACTTTCATTCGGAGCTCCAGGAGAAAGGGAAGTATTTATGGCTGAACTGATCACTACTATGATTCCTTCTATTGAGAAGGTGAGAATGGTTAGCTCAGGTACTGAAGCCACAATGGCTGCTGTGAGACTTGCAAGAGGTTATACCAACCGGGCAAAAATCATTAAATTTGAAGGTTGCTACCACGGCCATGGGGATTCATTTCTGATTGCTGCAGGAAGTGGTGCAATTACCCTTGGCGTTCCGGATAGCCCTGGTGTTACTCAGGGAGTGGCCAATGATACACTTACAGCTCCTTTTAATAATCTTAAAGCAGTTCAGGATCTAGCAGCTGCCAATAAAGGTCAGATTGCAGCTATAATCATTGAGCCTGTAGCAGGAAATATGGGACTGGTTGTACCGGAAACAGGCTTTCTGCAAGGGCTTAGAACACTGTGTGATAACGAAGGCATTGTCCTGATCTTTGATGAAGTTATGACAGGTTTCAGATTGTCTAAAGGAGGAGCTCAGCAAATTTTAAATGTGAAACCAGACATTACTACTTTAGGAAAGATCATCGGAGGTGGAATGCCTGTTGGGGCTTATGGAGGAAAAAAGGAAATTATGGATTTTGTTTCTCCTGCAGGACCGGTATATCAGGCAGGGACTCTTTCCGGAAATCCTGTGGCTATGGCGGCTGGTTTGGCAATGCTAAATTATTTAAATACCCATCCTGAAGTATATACTCATCTGGAAAATATCACTGCCAGAATCTGTGAAGGCTTTGAGAAAAACCTTAAAGAGCTTGGTATAAAAGGAACAGTAAACAAGATCGGATCTATGTTTACATTATTTTTTACAGATCAGAAGGTTAAGGACTTTGAAACAGCCAAGACTTCTGATACCGCCCTTTTTGGCAGATACTTCAGAGCAATGCTGGAAGAAGGAGTTTATCTTGCTCCCTCACAATATGAAAGTCTGTTTATTTCAACGGCAATTACCGAAGAGCTTGCAGAAAAGATAGTAAATGCAAATTATAAAGCATTAAAAGCTGTGCTTCAAAATGCTTAAAAGAGAATTAATATAGATTGAATATGAGAATTGCAATTCTTGGCGGGGGAAATATGGGTACTACCTACGCCAAAGCCTTTGTTAGAAGTAACATTGTAAAAACAGGTGACCTGCTTATTATTGAAAAACATCCTGAGAAACGTAAAAGTCTTAGAGAGGAGGGTGTGGCTGACCTTAAGGAAGAAATAAACGAAAGTTTATCTACCTATGACATTCTGATTGTTGCAGTAAAACCTCAGGATTTTAAATCTCTGGTTCCGGATCTGGTAAAGGTTTTAAAGCCGAGTCAGCTGATTATATCAATTATGGCAGGAATTACGATTTCAACTATTCAGACGCTTCTGAAACATGACAAAATTGTGAGAGCAATGCCAAATACTCCTGCGCAACTGGGCTTTGGTATAACAGCTTTCACTGTTTGTAAGGATGCATCACTTGATCAGATATCTATCGTTGATACATTGCTGGAAACTACTGGTAAAGCAATTTTTATGAAAGATGAAGAATTGCTGGATGCCGTTACTGCACTAAGTGGAAGCGGGCCTGCTTATTACTATTATTTTGTGAAACATATGATAGAAGCTGGAAAGCAAATGGGAATGGAAGAACCTGTTGCTGCCATGCTTGTAAAACAAACAATGCTGGGAGCTTTCCAGATCATGAGCAATAGTAAAGATTCCCTGGATGATATGATTAAAGCTGTAGCTTCCAAAGGCGGAACAACCGAAGCAGCTCTGAATTCTTTTGAAAAATCAAATGTAGGGCAGGATATCATTGAAGCATTAAAATCAGCTGAAAAGAGAGCGAAAGAGCTTTCCAGAGAGTCAGCCTGAGGAGCTTTAAAAGTATAAAGTTAAAAGTATAAAGTTAAAAGTAGAAAGTTAAAAAAATCTGTAGGATTCATTACTTTCTGCTTTTAATTTTTGTCTCCAGTGAGACTTTCAAATTTTGAAAAACACTTTTTTTCTACTTTCAACTTTAAGCTTTCAACTTTTTACTTTTAAAAAACTTTTCGCTTTAAGCTTTCTGCTTTACGCTTTACGCTCCATATCTATTGATTAATAGATAATTATCCTCTTGTATTTTTATCCCTATAACTATTTGATTTTTTCCCTGGTTAGATTTATAAAGTCATTAATAATGAAAAAGCAATGGGGAGTTCTGCTGATGTTCATGGTGATGTTCTCAGTGGTCAGCGCTCAGGAGACTGAAAGTTATAAATCGGGAGGGCCTGTGAAAGACCTGTGCGTAAAAAGAATAACTCAAGTAAAAGATAGCATCAATACTAGTTTACAAAATGTAGCTTACCTGAGTTCGAAAAAGATAAGTAGTAATATCAGATATGACTTTGAAGCTGAACTTCAGCAAAATCTGGATGCAAAGAATATTTACTATAAAGATACTTCTACTGATTATGTAGAAGAAGTGAAAAAGCTAAAAATGCTTCAATGGCCTTTCCAAAAGAGACGAGGAGAAAGAGAGGGTTCGGCAAGAAGGGTTCGATATGAAAGAAGAGGACACGGAGAGGCCGGCAGGGACATGCAGGTAGATGAAGAGGTGTGTATATAGTTGAGGCGAGTGTTTCTGTTGCAGAATTTTCCGGAAAGTATTAAATGTTGATTGTGGGGAAGAGCTTACCGGAAAATTCTTTCACTTTAATAATTAAGGAAAAACAAAGGATGTTTTTCCTTAGTTATTTTATAAGAGTAGAATTAGTTGGTGATTAAACGTGAGAGATATGAGAGTAGGAAAATCGCTATTAATGATAATAATGGGAATAGGTTTTTCATTTATGACTATTGCCCAGGAAGATGATCAGGATCTGCAGGGAAGAGTCCAGTATGAAAGAAAAGAAAGTGAGCCGACTGTTAAAAGTAATCCTTCAAAGCCTGAGGTAGTGGAAGGTGAAATGGAAATGTCTCCTTCTATGACAAGGTTGTTTGAAAATAATCTTGCTGATCCGGAGAAGGAAGTCGAAGTCTTAAGAGTAATTGAAGACAAGGCCTTTATTCAGTCTTTGTCCGGACAAAATGATATGCCAGAAGACTTTGAATATAAGGATGATAAATTTGTACTAAAATATAAACGTTCCGGAGCCGAAGAAAAAATTAAAGCAGAAGGGGACCCTTCGGAATTTGTTGCTAAGTATAATGCATTCAGGCAGAATCAGGGTATCACCCCCGTGGAAACTCCGATAAGTAGAAAGGAGAGTCTATTTGCTGAGCCTAAAGAGGTAAATACCTCTACCAGAGGCGTAGATGCCAATACCAGAGCAAGAAATTATGAGCCTGAACAGATGAATATTATCAGAATAGGTGTTCCTATAGAAGAAACGGAAACTTGTCCTATGAATAACCCTGCTATGAAACAAAAGCAGATGAAAATGAAACGAAGTTGTCCTGGTCATTCAATAAATAAAGGTAGTAGTTCCACTGAAGATTATCACTACAATTCTTCAGGGGGTGAAATGAAAACCAAGAGGGAAAAGTATAAATCCAATTAACAGGATTTATAAATAAAAACTGAAAGTCTGGGATTATACTTCCGGACTTTCAGTTTTTATTTATATTTCATTTATAAGAATCTTTATTGCTTATTAAGGTTCTCAAGATGTTTTACCAGTTTACGACATAAAGCATGCATCTCCTCTGCCATAATATCATCACCTGTTGAGGTTTTTACAGTTTCAGCCATTCCTCCGATAGCTTCAATGAAGAAGCGTTTCATTTCATCTACGGGCATATCTTTTTCCCAAAGGTCTATACGCATAGTTGATTGTTGCTTTTGGTCCCAAATATTGAGGCTTATAGCTTTTGCTTCGGAAAGACTTCCCTGAGGGCTATCTGTAGCATCCCATTTTATCTTCTCTGGAATATTTTCGCTGTCTAGTTCAACTACAAATTTGATCTCTGATTTTTTCATTAATTATAGTCAGGTAATTTTTTCTTTACTCAAATTTACTTTTAATTTATAGGATTTCCATTACTTCTTATGAAGAAAATACTTTGGCTGTTCCTTACTCTTATAGTTACCTTCGTTTTATCCTTTTGTCTTCCTGATGAAAAATCTGATGTAAATACAATAGCATTTTATAATGTCGAAAATCTTTTTGATTATCACGACGATCCTGAGGCAAATGATGATGATTTTCTGCCCGGTGGTAAATATCACTGGACTCAAAAGCGATATGAGAAAAAGCTTAAGCAGATTGCGACTGTAATGAGTAAACTAGGTGATCATGATGGACCGGAATTGCTGGGATTAGCGGAGATAGAGAATAGCCATGTGCTAAAGGATCTCATTAATGTTAGTGCTTCATCGGATATTTATGGATTTATTCATCAGGAATCTTGCGATAACAGGGGTATTGATGTGGCACTTTTATATAAAAAAAAATCATTTAAACCATTATCTCATAAGCTATATTCTCCTAAAAGCATGGAAGGAGTAAAGTCAGGTTTAAGAGAGCTTTTATTGGTAAAAGGAATTCTGAATAAGGATACAACCTATCTGCTTATAAACCACTGGACATCAAGAAGGACAGGGGTGGAAAAGTCTGAAAGAAAAAGGCTAATTATGGGAATGTTGGTCAGAGAATTGTGCGATTCACTTTTCAAAATTAATAAAGACTCTGAAATTATTGTAATGGGAGATTTTAATGATACTCCACATGATCCAAGTATTGTGGAAGTTATAATGGCCAAAGGTGATGCAGAGAAAATGGGAGAGGAGGATCTCTTTAATGGATTTGGAAATTTTGATGCTTTGAAAATCGGATCTACTAAATACGGAAAAAATTGGCTGACCTTTGACCAGATCATGATGAGCAAAGCATTTTATAAACAGCATTATAAAAAAGGCTCTTCAGAGATTTATCATCCGGAGTGGATGCATTATAAAAGTAATCTGATGAATGGGCCTTACAGAACTTTCTCCGGGTCAAAATATCAGGAAAATGGTTTTAGTGACCATTTTCCTGTATTTATCAATTTCAAATAGATTAAAATCCTAGTTCCTGCTTCATTTGCTGAAACCCATTAGGATTTTTTTCAGTCACACTGCATCCAAGAGAGCTGGCCTTTGCTTTAATATTTTTAACTCTGTCATCTTCAGACGGGTGTGTGCTTAAGAAAGCAGGTGTGTTAGAACCAGAACCTGAAGCAAGTAGTTTTTCAAAGAAGCCAGCTGCTCCATCTGCAGAGTATTCGGCAGAGCTCTGACATAGGTATTGTACTGAATAATCATCAGCATCATTTTCATCCTCGCGGCTGAACTTTAATGAAAGTAGGCCTTCTGTCATCTGTCCTAACATTCCTTTGTTCTGGCCTAAAACCAGGCTGAATAAAGTTTCAACTCCATATTGTTTAGACATTTGAGATGTACCATGTCTTCTGTCTGCATGGGCCATTTCATGTCCCATCACCCCAGCAAGATGATCTTCTGACTCAAGATATTTAATAAGCCCTGTATAAACATACATATAGCCCCCTGGCGTAGCGAATGCATTGAGTGTATTATCGTCTCTGATGATGGTTACTTTCCAAGGAAAATCATTTTTATATTTCAGCTTTCCTGATGCCAGTATATAATTCCTTATTTGTTTAAGTCTGCCATAGGAAATTGGATATTGATCTTCTCTTAATACAACCATTCCTGATGAATCTGAGTTGATATAAGCATCCATCTGAGCACCCAGCTCTTTGTCTTTTTCAACCGGGAAGATATTAATTTTTGCGTCCTTGTCTTTTTTACAGGAAACAAAAATGATAAGAATAAAAATGGATAACAGAAATCCCTTTTTCATACTATTGAATTTTATTTGAATTAAGAATTATGATAAGTTTTATTATAGTTTTCAAGAATAGCTCTGGATTGTTTTTCATCCTCTTTCAGCTGGTGTATTAACGCATCGAGGTCAGGAAATTTTGCTTCGAATCTTAAAAATTCCAGAAAAGAAACTTCTACTGTTTCTCCGTAAATATTTTTATTGAAATCAAATATGTGGACTTCCATGCTTCTTCCTTTGCCTTCAACAGTAGGATTGAAGCCGAGACTTAACATGCCTCCGTACAATTTACCAGCTTCTTTTACAAATACTGTATAAATTCCGTCGGCAGGAAGAATTTTTTCAGGATCTTCCACTTCAATATTAGCAGTTGGGTAACCAAGCTCTCGTCCAAGTTTATTGCCTTCAACTACTTTGCCTTTGATACTATAGGGGCGGCCAAGTAATGTGGTCGCTTTGGATACATTATTCTGAGAAAGCGCTTCCCGAATTGCTGTAGAACTTATTGCATTATGTTCAATATCTTCTCTTGGTATTTCTTCAACCTGAAATCCGATTCTTGAGGCGTTTTCTTTCAGATATTCAAAGCTACCTTCTCTGTTTTTGCCAAATTTATGATCGTAGCCGATAACAAGTTTTTTAGTACCTATTTTGTCTATCAGAATCTTTTGTATGAAATCTTCTGAAGTTGTAGAACTGAATTCTTTTGTGAAAGGAATGAGGAGAAGGTGATCTACACCGCAGGATGCAATCAATTCTATTTTTTCTTCAAGGGTAAGCAGAAGCTTGAAAGAGTCAGCACCTTGGAGTACCTTTCTCGGGTGAGGCCAGAAAGTAATCACTACGCTTTCTCCTTTTTCTTCATTTGAAGTTTCCTTAAGACGACTCAAAATCTTTCTGTGTCCGAGATGAACGCCGTCAAAGGTACCAATGGTGACAATGGCATTAGGCAATCTGGTGAATTCATCGAAAGAATTATAAACCTTCATTTCCTTGTTTCTTTCCTGCTAACTTAAGAAAATCTTCTAATTTATAGGATTTATCTATCGTGAAACCTCCAATTCTGGTTCGTCTCAACAGAGCAAGGTGGGATCCTGCACCTAGCTTTTCCCCGAAGTCTCTGGCGATACTTCTTATATAAGTGCCTTTGGAACAAACTATATTAAATTCAATATTGGGAAAATCGATTTTTTTTATCTCAAAGCTTTTGATGAAAACCTCTCGTTCTTTCATCTCTACGTTAATACCTTTTCTTGCGAGTTTATAAACTCTTTTGCCGTTTACCTTAATCGCTGAAAAGCATGGAGGGACTTGCATTTGCTGGCCCAGGAATTCAGAAGCTACCCTGTATATATCATCTTCAGTAATATGAGAAATGTCGAACTCCTGATCAAATTCTGTTTCAAGGTCACAGGATGGGGTAGTTTTACCAAGGCAAATCAGGCCTTCATATTCCTTTTCCTGCCCCTGATAAGTCTCTATTTCCTTTGTTTTTTTACCGGTGCAAAGAATCAATAATCCGGTTGCCAGAGGATCAAGTGTTCCTGCATGACCTACCTTTTTCATCTTAAATGTATTACGGATTTTCCTGACTACATCGAAAGATGACCATTCGTAAGGCTTGTCAATAAGAAGCACTTCACCTGCTTCAAAATCAAATGTCATTTATTGTATTTTTAAATCTACTCCGAGTGCGAGTAATATTAGAAGGATTAAGCCCAGAGCGATTCTATAGTACCCGAAAACTTTAAATCCATATTTGGTTACGAAGCCTATAAAGAATTTTATTGCAAGCAAAGCAACGATAAATGCTACCACATTTCCAACGATAAGTACGTTAAGGTTTGAAGCATCAATTGCTTTATAATCTTTAAGCAGCTTGTACCCGGATGCTGCAAACATTGTAGGTACTGCCAGAAAGAAGGAGAATTCAGCAGCAGCTTTTCTGTTAAGGTTTTGAGCCATTCCTCCTATGATCGTTGCAGCAGATCTGCTCACTCCGGGGATCATGGCTATGCATTGAAAAAAACCTATGATTAGAGAGTTTTTGTATGATAGCTCATCAAGAGATTTACCTTTTAACGGATTGAAAATTCTGTCAACAAATAAAAGGAATATTCCCCCTAATAAAAGAGAAGCAGCAACCACAATTACGTTTTCAAGCAGGGAGTCAATAAAGTCTCCCAAAAGAAAACCAATTGCAGCAGCAGGAAGAAAGGCTACAAACAACTTATAGTAAAAGTCCAGTGAAGTGAAAAATCTTTTCCAGTAAAGGATTACAACAGAAAGTATTGCACCGAACTGAATCTGTACAGTGAAAATTTTTGTAAACTCCTGCTCATTAATTCCCATTAATGCGGAAGTAATGATCATGTGACCTGTGGATGAAACCGGCAAAAATTCTGTAAGTCCTTCAACAATGGCCAGGATTATGGCTTCTATGAAATTCATTCTTTTTTACCTTGCTTATAAAAGATTGCTACAAATTGTATTATAAAACCGATTAACAGGAATATCGGACCAATTGTTAAGCCCAGAGTTCCAAAACCATGAGGCTGGTCATCTTTACTCATTGTTATAAATCCGATAATAAGAAAAGCAATGCCAATAAGCATTATGACGTAATTGGCTTTTGAAAAAACTAGTTTGTTCATGGTTATTAATATAATTCGTCTAAAGACATTTTAAGATATTTATTAACTGCTCTGAAAGAGGAGATAAGTCCTATGAAAATACCTGCAGCAATCAGGGCTCCGAATACTATAGCTATATTTTTGGTTTCACCTAATTGAGATAATTCCGGGATCTCTCTATATGCATATTGCTGTAAAAGGAATAAAAGTCCAGCCGCAATAATGCCACTGAAAAAGCCCTGAAATGTAGCATGTAATAAGAATGGTCCTTGTATAAAGGAACGTTTGGCCCCAACAAGCTGCATACTCCTGATAAGGAATCGCTGACTGTAAAGTGCCAGTTTTATTGTGTTATTGATAAGAAGGTAAGTAGCAAACAATAAAATTAATGAAAAAGAAAGCATTATCAATGCTATGATTTTTATGTTACGGTTAATTGTATCTATTAGATTTACAGGATAGTCAACTTCAAAAACACCGGTCATAGCCTTTATTTCCTCAGAAATTTTTTTCATTTTGGTTTCTTCGAAATACCTGGAGGAAATTTTAACAACAAGGGAAGGTCTTAATGGATTTTCCGTTAAAACAGCAGAGAAGTCTTCTCCGGTTTCCTTTATAAACTTTTTGGCTGCCTCTTTCTGAGAAATATATTCAATTTGTGCTTTTCCCTTTTTCTTTAATACATAAGGTTTGGAAGCAATGATATTCTGAAGCGAATCCATCATGTCCGGAGAAAGGTTCTTGTCAAGATATACGTGGAGCTCCAGATTTTCACGGATCACTGTACTTAATTTTTTACCATGTAAAAAGACAAGAGCAAATAAGCCTATTACAAAAAGCGATAATGTAATACTGAAAACCACAGTAAGGTAAGGATAGCTCCCTAACTTCTTCTTTCTTTTTTTGATTTTTAATGGCTTATTCATAATTAAGGTTAGCAAATTTACTAGAATAAATCTTATTACCGAAGTTCACAATGCGGCTTTTTAACTTTATTTATGGAAATTCTTAAAACTTCTTCAGAGTAAGGGGGCAAAAAATAAAAGGACTTTATTCCTACTTGCTTGTCATAGGAATAAAGCCCTTTAAAGTATTGATAATGATTTTTTTATTTTTTTAAAGACTCCAGTTCTCTGGTAATGTCTTTGTCATGGATTTCTTTTAAAGGTACAATATCGATTTGATTTGATTTCAGAGAGAAATAGCTTCCTTCATATTTAAGATACAATTCTCTTCCACCTTTGCTGTTAAGCTCAAGTATTTCATACGGCTTTTCATCGAATTTCCCATATAAGAAAAGTTTGTTGCTGAAAAATTGATAATGAAAGTCTTTGTTTTTCTTTTTAGCTATTTTTACTGAAATGTTATCAAGCTTTGCAGCATCGCTTCCTTGTATATCACCTTTTTGAGGTTGAACAGCGCTTTCCGTATTAAAATCTTCACTTTCAAAATCGGAGAAATTCGGTTCTGAAACATTGGTAAAGTTATGAGGTTCAGAAGTTTCTGTAATAACAGACTCAGGATGCTTTTTCAGCTGGGTAATTCTGAGTTCTCTCTTTATTTCAAATTTATTTTCTTCCAAAGTTGGAGCAGCAGCTAATGTTTCAGATGTAGTTACTTCGGATTCTGTTTGCGGAGATAATTCTTCAACAGAGAATATATCTGCTGGATGGTCTGCCGATTGTTGAATTAAAGCAGATTGGTCTGCAGGTTTATTAAATAAAGTGAAATACAGAGTTGTGCTGAGTAACAATGTACCTACAATTCCAGCTGCTATTTTAAGGCTGGTGTATGAGGAAGTAGCTGTCACATTGATATTGTCCAGACGGGCTTTTAATTCAGCTTTTCGCTGACCTTTCAGGTGGCTGATTATTTCCTCCTGAAGTTTAAGCTCATTACTAACCAATGGATCTTTAGTCATATGTTCCTCGAACATGAGCTTTTCGGTCCCAGATAGTTTCCCCGAAAGGAAATCGTCTATTTTGTCCTGACTGTAAAAGTTGTTGTCCATATTAGTCCAAAAAATCTTTAGCGGTATATAAAGATTTAATTTTATTATCTAATTCTTTTTTACACTTGTATTTTTTTGTCTTTGCAGTATCAGCATTGGCAAAACCAAGTTTTTCAGCAATATCGTTCATTGACAGATCATCAAAATAGTAGTATGTCAGAATCTTCCGGCAAGTTTCTCCGAGATCTTCAATACATTTGTTGATAATATTTGCCCTTTCCTGTTTGTCAAGGTCATAACTTTCACCTTTTTCAACCGGTTGTTCCCCTGTAAGCCTGCTTTTTCTTTCAAGCTCTTTTCTCCAGAGGTTCTGGCATATACTGTATATGTAAGTACTAAGTTTAGAAGATAAAACAAATTCCGGTGAATATGCTTTTTGCCAGACTACAATCAAGGCATCCTGAAATATGTCCTTGGCTTCTTCTTCAGAACCATTATTTCTGATGATCATTTTGACCATCATTTTATAGTTCTTCTTATAAAGATAGTCTAGTGCAGATTCATCTCGTTTTCGTATCTTCTCTAAAATCTCACTATCTTTCATAGTTTATATACTTTATATAAGCATATTGTAACCTGCTTTAATTATAAATATAGAAAAAAGTAAGGGTAAATCCTTAAAATATTTAATAATTAGAATATTAGGTTAAATATATTTTTTGTCTTGCTTTTATACAAATCTGCCATTTTTCGATTACTATTCATGCTTAATTTTTATTCTTATGAAAAAGTAACTGAAATAGAGCAATTATTATAACTCATTTATTTAGAAAAAAATATAAACATATTGCTATTTTTTGAGGTTTAATAATTGATCCAAATTTCTAACCCCTTAATTCTATGCAAAATCTAAAATATAAAATTCCAGCACTTTATAATTTTTTAAAGCAGGATATAAAAGCAAAAGCTATAAAACTTGCTTATGGTTTAATGGAGGAAGGATTTGAGAAGGATTTATGTTTTGAGGTGGCTTTAGTAAAAGCGAATCTTACTATGGCTGATAATAACAAGATTCAGAAATATTCCATACACCTGATTCCGCATATGTCTGGATGGGGGGTATGTGATGTGGATGCTAAATTATTGTTTGTAGAGGAAAATAAATCTTTGGCTTTGGCCAGAGCTAGGAAGCTTGCTAAAAGTGCCAAGATTAAGTTGTTTATTCATAATGCAGATAAAACTCTGGACTGCGAGAGTTTTGAAGTCAATTTTCCAGTTTATACAAAGCCTCCTGTCAGAAATGAATATGCTGAAAGATGGAAGGTGAGAGTAAGAACCGAAAAATAAATTGGAGTCAGGAATTATAAAGAAAACAGCGTCGCCATGGAATGCGAAGCTGTTTTCTTTTAATCTCTCAGTTTGTCCAAAAGCTTGTTTAAAATGGTGGCATCTTCAATGGTGAGAGAATTAAATACTTTTTCATATTCATGAAAATTTTTATCTATGTCCGCCAGTAAATCCAATCCTCTTTGCGAAATTAAAATATTTACAGACCTTCTGTCTTCAGAAGAAGGAGTACGCTCAAGAAGCTCTTTAACTCTCAACCTTTCAACCAGTCTTGATGCATCAGACATCTTGTCGAGCATTCTTTCCTTTAATAAATTGATAGTGGATGGATTAGGATATTGCCCTCGGAGAATACGAAGTATGTTGTACTGCTGTGGTGTCAGATCATAATTCTTCAAAAAGCTTCTTGTCCTTGCATCAAGCCAATTGAAGGTAAAAATGATGTTGACTCCGGTTTTCTGAAATTCATTTTTGAATTCCTTTTGTTTTATTTCATCTTCTAACCTCATATTTCAAAGTAATAAAATTGGAAGAACTTCTGCAAATGCTTGATTATCTAATTTTTATATATTTTTATCGAATGGAGGATAAATATAAAGTGAACTAAAAATTACATGTACAGCTGAAGAATGAAAAATGAGCTGGTAAGTTGAAAAGTAAGAGGGGCAAGAATTATATTATTAATAAAAAGGAGAAACAAGTTTTACGCTTAATTTCTCCTTTTTAGATTCTTTCTTAAACTTGTTTTGTATGGTTAAGAAATTCAGCTTTAACGGCTTCTAACTTAAATTTCCCGGAATAATGAGCTGTCACTGTTCTACTGCTGGTATCACTTACTCCTCTGGAGGCGACACAAAGGTGACTTGCATCCATGATCACCGCAACATCTTCAGTTTCCAGTGTTTCTTTTAGATCATTGGCAATCTGCACTGTAAGTCTTTCCTGGACCTGGGGCCTTTTTGAATAATACTGAACTATTCTGTTGATTTTAGAGAGCCCTATCACCTTGCCCGAACTGATATAAGCTACGTGTGCTTTCCCGATAATAGGTACAAAGTGATGCTCACAATATGAATAAAAGGTAATATCTTTTTCCACAAGCATCTCATTGTATTTAAATTTATTGTCGAAGAGTTTTATTTTAGGTCTGTTTTCTGGGTTCAGACCGCTAAATACCTCCTTAATAAACATTTTAGCCACTCTTTTGGGCGTACCTTTTAAACTATCGTCGTTAAGGTCCATACCCATAATGGTCATAATTTCTCTGAAATGGTTTTCAATGAGCTGCATTTTAACTTCATCGCTCATTTCAAAGGCATCTGATCTTAATGGTGTTTCATAGGACCCAGGCACATGATCGTCTCCAATCTCCTCAATAGTCAGGTCTTTAATCAGCTGGGTATTCAACAAAGTTCCTTTCTGTTTCATATAAAATTACCTTAAGATCGTACTTTTTATCAATTTTATCCCTGAGTTTTGTCCAGATTACCATCGCAATATTCTCAGCAGTTGGATTGAGGTTTTTAAATTCCTCAGTATCAAGATTCAGGTTTTTGTGGTCAAATTTTTTAATTACATGCTCCTGCACCAGGTCACTTAAAAATTTCATGTCTATAACGTATCCTGTTATAGGATTAGTTTCTCCTGTGACCTTAAGAATTACCTCATAGTTATGTCCATGAAAATTCGGGTTGTTACATTTTCCAAATAAAGCGTCATTGTCTTCTTCAGACCATTCGGGAACAAATAGCCGGTGAGCGGCATTAAAATGTTCTTTTCTGTAGACGGCAGTTTTCATGTTTAACAGTTATATGAATTTACGCAAAAATAACTACAATTTAAATCTGGGAATCCAGGAATCAGGAAAAACGTGAATTTGTTCCTATCTTTAACGAAATGTTAGTTTTGGATCAATTTAATTGTATCTACTTTGATCCATAAAGATACTCTAATAAATCTTCATAAGCTTCTATTGGAGAATTTTTTTTGGTTTTTATAAAAAAAACCTCAATAAAATTCTTTTAGTTGCTGGTAATTCCTAAATTCACAGAATAAAATTTGGTTGGCCGTGGATATAGAATCAATAAAAATTAAGATAAACGAATATCTTCAGAAGGATCTGAAGTTGTTCACGACTTCTTCTTTTCAGACTCACAGTATTGTTCTTTTGCATATTCTCAGCAAAATTGACAACACAATACCTGTATATTTTATAAATACAGGGTATCATTTCCCTGAGACTGTAGAATACAGAGATCAACTGGCGGAATTAATGAATTTGAATATTCAGGAAGTAAGCTCGTTTACTCCTCGCCATATGCAAAAAGATGCTAATGGTCGATTACTGTTTGCATCAGATCCTGATTTTTGCTGTTTCCTGAATAAAACCCAGCCACTGGAGCCGGTATTAGCTGAAAAGGATGTCTGGATTAATGGAGTACGGGGAGATCAAAGTGCCGTGAGGAAGGCTTTTAAGATTGAGGAGAGTGCCCCACATAATACAATTCGTTTCCATCCTATGCTGGACTGGACAACAAAGATGATTGAATT
This sequence comes from Sporocytophaga myxococcoides, assembly GCF_000775915.1. NCBI lineage: Bacteria > Pseudomonadati > Bacteroidota > Cytophagia > Cytophagales > Cytophagaceae > Sporocytophaga > Sporocytophaga myxococcoides. The sequence goes on along the minus strand of NZ_BBLT01000004.1, from coordinate 217,118 downwards.
GTACATCAAAGAACATAAATTGCCAAGGCATCCCCTTGAGGCCAAAGGTTATCTAAGTATAGGCTGTGAGCCGTGTACAAGAAAGTTTGATCTGGAATCTTACTCGAGAGAGGGAAGATGGTTCGGCTTAAAGAAAACAGAATGTGGTTTAAATACGGATTTAATAAATAAGCAATGAATGTATTAGTAACAGGTGGGGCTGGCTATATTGGGTCAGAACTGGTTTATCAGCTTAGCCAGGATAAGAATGTTGAGAAAGTTATCGTTTATGATAATTTGGGAAGAGAAAACTATAATCTTTTTACCAGCAGCAGCAACAGAATTGCAGGAGATAAAGTGAAGTTTGAGTTTGGAGATATTCTGGATACCAGAAAAATTAAAAAAGTTCTGAAAGATATAGATGTCGTATATCACCTCGCAGCAAGAGTTTCTACTCCATTTTCCAATATTGATTCTCACTTCTTCGAGCAGGTTAATAACTGGGGAACGGCAGAGCTTGTTTATGCAGTAGAAGAAACAAAAAGGGTTTCAAAATTTATCTACCTGAGTAGTACTTCAGTTTATGGTTCTTCTAAAAACCTGGCAGATGAATCTACTGAGCCTAATCCTAAAACCTTCTATAGTATTTCAAAACTAAGGGCCGAACAGCATGTACAACGCCTTAGTAAAAAAATCGAGACCGTAATCCTCAGAGGTGGAAATGTATATGGTTATACACCCGCAATTCGCTTTGATTCTGTAATCAACAGATTTATGTTTGACGCGAATTTTAACAACAGAATTTCCATTCATGGGTCAGGCAAGCAAGCAAGGTCATTTATACATGTGAAAAAAGTTGTGGATGCATTGGTTCAGCTGAGAACATTAAAAGTGCCATCTGACATCTATAACCTCACTGATAAGAATGTTGAAATATTAGATCTGGTAGATATTTTGAAAGAAATATACCCTGATCTTGAATTCCTTTTTATCAATCAGCACCTTGCACTCAGAGAATTAAAGGTAAACCCTGATTCAAAGCTGGATGCGTATTATAAAATACAGGAAAGTGATCTGAAACAAGACTTACTGGAATTTAAAGATAGATTTGCATTCAATTCACTTTCATCAGTTACAGCGGGTTAATTAACCCGCTTTTTTTTGACTATAATTAAGAACATTATCATAAGATTCATTAATATTGAGCTCTATCTTGCCAATAAATCATAACTTTTTCTTGTGAATTTTAATTAGGAAAAAGTGATATCTGATGTTTTATATTATCAGCATAGGTATTACTTTCACTCAAAATACTTGGAACCTAGAGAGATGTTCCTGGGAGCAAAATGGATAAGATAATTTCTATAACACAGCTGGACTCAGAAGTGTCGCCTCGTAAGCAATCGGCAATTTTCAGAAGCTGGGATGATGAGATTATTTATTTCATTATGCTGGATCGCTTTCATGATGGCTTGAACAGAACATCAATTGATTCAAGAACTGGTTTTGGTGATGAAGAAAAGTTGAAATCCTTTTGTGGTGGTAATCTCAAAGGAGTTCTACTCAAACTTGATTATATAAAAGCCTTGGGCTGTACTGCTATCTGGTTAAGTCCTTTTCTCGAGAACGATGACAAATATCATGGGTATGCCATCAGGAATTTTTTAAAGGTAGATCCTCGTTTTGGTTCTCTTGAAGATTTGAAATTATTGGTTGATGAATGTCATAAAAAAGATCTGAGAGTAATTATGGATGTGGTGGTGAATCACTCTGGAGATATTTGGTCCTATCAAGAACCTTCTGCTACATATGATAAAGGTAAGGTCTATACATTTGGGGCCTGGAAGTCACGGGAGTGGCCAGTGCCAATAGAATTAAGAAACCCTGGTTTATACAACAGAAGAGGTAGTATCATCAACTTTGACGAATACCCTGAAACATTGGAAGGGGACATCTTTGAGTTGAAAAGCTTCAGAAATGATCATTCACCGGAAGCTCGCAAAGTTTTGGAATTATTAGCGTCAATATATACTTACTGGATAAAGGAAATCGGAGTGGATGGATTCCGTATCGATGCTGCTAAACATTTTGGAATACCAGCCTTAAAGCAATTTGTCGAAAGTATAAGAGACTATACAGAGAAAGCAGGACATCAGGATTTTTTTCTTTTTGCGGAGGTGGCATCGGGAGATGATCTGGCAGAAGAATTTTTAAATGAAATCACAGGGCTGAACGCTGTAATAGATTTTCCTCTTCATTTCATATTGCCCGAAATGATAAGAGGGAATGCATATCCTGATCAGTTTATAAAGTTAATGAATCATAGAAAGAAACTTTCCGAAGGAAAGTCAAAGGTTACTTTCTTAGACAATCATGACCAGTTGGGGCAGCAGGTAAAAAAGCGTTTTGCAGCAGACCTTTCTGAGAAACAATTTGAGTTTGGAATAGGATTTTTGTTCTGCTTTCCAGGCATTCCATGCTTGTACTACGGGACAGAGCAAGGACTTGATGGTCGTGGGAAATCAGATAATGCAGTAAGAGAATCCATGTTTGCGCTTGATAATCAATTTGAAGACCTGTTTTTGCAGGATAATTTTTATTTCAAAAAAATTCAGGAGTTTAGTAATATACGAAAGCAATTTCCAGCGTTAAGCAAAGGTGGATTCAAACTCCTGGAAGTTCTTGAATTAACAAAGGGAGTAAAATACGGTAATAAAAAAAGTATATTAGCATTTTCAAGAACGTATGAGTCTGAATTGATGCTGATTATTTGTAATTTTTCTTCAAACAAAAAGATAAAGGGACTCGTAAGACCTGAGAAGGAAAGGTATGTTGGGGCTTTCGAAAAAATCAAAAGCACTTCTTCAAATTCAAACAACAATTTTTTAGAAGTAAAAACAGAAGAAAACGATTCAACTATAGCAGTAGAGTTGGAGCCATTTGAAATTTTGATCTTAAAGAAAATTAATGGAAAATAATAGTAATAGTTTTAAAGGTAAGAACCTGCAAATATTAATTTCATTTGGCGTTCTTTTTTTAATGTGGGGCTTTATCACAAATCTTAATTTTGTTTATAAAGATTATCTGGCCTACATTTTTAACTTAAATTATTCACTTTCTACACTTATTAACCTTACTTTCTTTACTACTTATCTGGTGGTGTCATTGCAGGCCGGAAATCTCATTTCAAAAATCGGGTATAAAAAAGGAATCATGGTAGGTTGGGTCCTGTCCTGTCTAGGATGTATTACCTTTTTTCTTGCAGTTTATTTCAGAAATTTTGAATGCTTTCTTGCTGCTTTGTTTATGCAAGCAGCCGGTATTACAATATTACAGGTAGGAGCTAATCTTTACATTGTATTATGGAAAAACTTATTGTTAAAAGCGAATATAAAAACTGCCGCTAGTCGCCTTGTATTGATGCAGGCTTTTAATTCACTTGGAGCATTTCTTGCCCCAATCCTTGCGTCTCCAATTTTATGGATGATGATTGATCTTCCTTCAGAGACCAAGAATATTATTTCAAGCGCTGACAGATTTTTAATTGAAGCACCTTATGTACATTATCCATATTTATTTGTAGCCATTGGAATGACAATGTATGCGATATATCTGTTTTTTGTGCAAATACCGCAGATCGACACCTCCGGAGTTGAACCGGCGAATAAGATGCCTCAGATCAGAAGACGTCACGTAATGCACTTCCCTCAGCTTAGATTGGGAGCTTTTGCCATATTTGCGTATGTAGGAGCAGAAGTGGCATTGGGGAATTACCTGACAGATTTTTCAAAAGATACAGTAAGCTATTACTGGGGAGCTGCAATGGTTGGTCGTTTTGTGGGCAGCTTTTTGTTGCAGCAGACTAGTCTTAGAAAGTCTGTAGGAATTTGCGCGGGAATGTCTATTCTGTTGGTTGTATTATCGGTGATAACCGGGGGAACAATCTCTTTCTGGATGATAGTGGCAGTTGGGTTGTTTAATTCAATACTGTTCCCAGCCATATTTACACTTGGTGTAAACGGACTTGGAAAATTTTCTGAAGACGGATCGTCAGTTCTTATTATGTCTATTGTAGGAGGAGCTATCATTCCGTTTAATGTAATTAACTTCTCATATGTGAGTTATAAAATCGCATTCCTGATTGTGATTGTCTGCTACTTCTACATCGCGCTGTATGGGCTTAAGCTGTCGAGATTCGAAAGGATCGAAGAAAAAGAAGAGTTACAACCCCAAAAAATTTAAACATTTTTATAGCTTATTTAATTTTAAAATATATATCTTAATTATAATGATTTATAACTTTTTTATATTGACGTTGCATGGGTCAAAAGTTGAATACTCAAAGTCTTAATTTTTTAAAATTAGGTCTGATTTATAACTCATTTCCAGGTAAAATAAACTTTATGTACAATAGGAAACTTTTTAAAAAGCAGCTGGACACGGATTTTTTCGGAGTTTTTGCAGAAGAAGATATTGAGCCTGGTGAGATTATCTTCAGCAACTGGAATGACAGTTGTGTCAGGCTAACAAGAAAAGAGGTCGATGCACTTCCTCAACCCTACAAAACTACCTTTGAAAAATATTCTACAGAGATTGAAGAGTTTGTATATGTAGGTCCTTTTGAAAATGAAGATGTCACTCCTCAGATGGATTACTTTATCAACCATAGTTGTAATCCCAATGCATGGATGATCAATGATGATGATGTTGCTGCAAGAAGGCTTATTAAAAGAGGAGAGCAGGTCACTATTGATTATGCTACATTTATAGTGAATGAGTTTGAAAGCTCGAAAATTAAAAAGTGCCTTTGCGGAAGTACTGCCTGCAGAGGAAAATTGGGAAAGCAGGACTGGTGGATCATGAGGGACACTTACCGCGGTCATTACATCAGCTGGATTGAAAAGAAAATTGAAAATAGAGAAAATAATGTGAGTAAAGTGTCTTAGGCTTTGCTCTTGTCATTTTAAGCTATCCCATTCTTTGAGCTTATGTACTTGAAGGATGGGATATTTTTTTGGACAGATATTTTTAGACATTTATCATAATCTTAGTGTTAAGATTAATCTTACAGTTTATAGGTAGGTTATCCTCTTTCTTAACTTTCAATATATTATCTTATACCTTTGGTTAGTAGAGCTTTTTTAAATTGTAAATTCATTTGTTCTAGCAGAATTGGGTTTAATTTGGTAGTATTTTCAAGTCTTGATTGTTGTCTTTATGCTACGTTCGGATTATAGGTAAGATATCCATTTACTTTACTTTCAATATGAAGTTTCATCTGTTTGATTTGTAAAGTCTTCATCAATTCCTAACTCCAATAATTTTAGATTTTTTATTTTTTGGTGGTATCAATTCCTGAAACAGCTACCCCTTCTTTGGTTTAAGGCTGCAAAGTCTATTAACTTTGTATAGTATTCTTTATCGTGAATATTGAATATCAGATAATTGTTAATTTAATTTATTGAAGATGGTTGATTTTACTAATGTGAAGCTATGGAAAACATTAATTTTTATTTTGGTCATTTTGGGAATTCACACTGTTACCAGTGCTCAGGAAGTCCTCAAAGGCAAGATTGCAGATGATAAGACTGGTGAACCTCTTGTAGGTGCTGTTCTGAAAATCAAAGACACTGAAGAGGGCTCGGTGACCGATATTGACGGGAATTATGAATTTACCACAACTCATCCTTTTCCATTTACACTTGTTGTAAAATATGCAGGGTATGAACAAAAGGAGGTGGAGATCTACGAATCATTGGAAGAGGATCTTACCATTAAGCTTAAAAATTCTTCATTATTAAATGAAGTTGTTGTTGTGGGATATGGTACGCAAAAAAGGTCAGATCTGACAGGTTCTGTAGCAACAGTTTCTGAAGAAGTACTGAAAACTCCTGTAACCTCAGTGGATAAGCTTTTGCAAGGTTCTGTATCTGGTGTACAGGTTACTCAGTCTTCAGGACAACCCGGTGGTGCAGTTAGCATAAGGATTAGAGGTGGAAACTCAATAAACGGAGGAAATGAACCTCTGTATGTAATAGATGGATTTCCGGTTTATAACGATAATTCTGATGCTAATGCAGGTGTGACCTCAGGTGGTAGTATCAATGCTTTGGCTAGTTTAAACCCAAGCGATATCGAATCCATAGATGTGCTTAAAGATGCTTCTGCAACAGCCATTTACGGAGCGAGGGGAGCTAACGGTGTTGTAATTATAACAACTAAAAAAGGAAAAGCAGGACAGAATACCGTTTCTTACGATAGTTATTATGGGGTTTCTAAAGTCATTAATACAATTGATGTACTGACCGATGCAAAACAATGGGCTCAATTGAAAAATGATGCTCGAATAAACTCGGGTAAAACGCCTTACTATACACAGGGACAAATAGACAGTATGTCCGGTGGAACAGACTGGCAAAAAGAAGCATTCAGAGAAGCGGGCTTTCAGAATCATCAGGTTACATTCAGGGGTGGTGATGAAAAGACGAGATTCTCAATCTCCGGAAATTATTACAAACAAAATGGTGTCCTTGAAAATACAGACTTTAAACGTTATTCAGGAAGGTTGAACCTGGAGCATAATTTTACTCAAAAGTTTAAAGTTGGAACCAACCTCACAGGAAGTCAGACAAGCGCTCAAGTTGCAAATGATAATATTGTAAGATTCCTTCTGCTAATGCCTCCGACGGTTCCGGTAAGAGATGCTAATGGAAAGTATACTTATCAAAGTGCATTTGAAACTCCGATAGGTAACCCTATTGCTACCTTGAAAAATGTAGTAAACAGGACAAATACATTCCGCTTGCTTGGTAATGTATATGGAGACTATACATTGATGAAAGGCTTAACAGCCAGAGTATCGTTAGGTACAGACATTATCAATAATAAGCAAAATTTATACATCCCTTCAACAATCTATCAGGGAGCCAATACCAACAGTACGGGAACTGCTTCTATCGGTTCTAAGTTTGTGAATACCTGGCTGAATGAAAATACATTGAACTATTCGACAGTTATAGGCAACAGACATAGTATTAATGCAGTTGGTGGATTTACGCAGCAATACTATAAAAGTGAAGCCGTTACTGCAGGATCTCAACAATTTGTTTCAGATGATTTAACTTATAATGATCTTTCAACAGGTTCAATATATTTAAAACCAACATCCAACACTGCAGATTGGGGATTACAGTCATTTCTTGGCCGAATAAATTATTCTTATGCTCAAAAATATTATCTGACTGTTACAGGTAGAGCGGACGGATCTTCCCGATTCGGAAAGAATAATAAATGGGGTTTTTTCCCATCAGCAGCTCTTGCATGGAACTTAAACAGAGAAAGCTTCCTGGCATCAAGCAACTATATCAGCACATTTAAATTGAGGTTAAGTGGAGGTATTACCGGTAACCAAGAGATTGGTTTGTACCAATCTTTATCAACACTTTCTACGAATACTTATTTTTTCAATAATCAGACGGTTATAGGGTTTTCTCCAAACAGGATAAGTAACCCCGATCTGACATGGGAAAGGACAAGACAGTATGATGCAGGTGTTGATATAGCTATTTTAAATAACAAAATTAACCTGACAATAGATGCATATTACAAGAAGACCAGTGATCTGTTATTAAATGTTCCGATACCTTATACTACAGGGCAGTCTACGGCACTTCAGAATTATGGAGTTGTATCTAACAAAGGTTTAGAGCTTGGATTGTCAACTCAGAATATTAAAACAGAAAAATTTAACTGGACAACCAGCTTTATATATTCAATGAATCGAAATAAAGTGGAAAGTTTGGGAGACGGAGTAGAGTATATCATTTCAGGTCAGAGTATTGCCAAAGTGGGACAATCATTGGGCTCTTTCTACGGATATAAATCTGTCGGTATTTATCAGACAGGTGAGTCTACGCCTGGTAGTATTAAATATGCAGATATTAATGGTGATGGCAAAATTACTCAGGATGGAGATCGTGTAGTAATAGGAAATGCTCAGCCTAAATTCCTTGCAGGGCTAACCAATAATTTCTATTACAAAAATTTTGATTTAAGCATATTCTTTTATGCGTCTTACGGGAATAAGGTATTCAATCAAAACAGACAACAATTGGAGCAGCTAACCGGTCAGCAAAATGCATCCACGGAAGCGTTAGACAGATGGACCCCTTCTAATCCTAGCGCCACTATGCCAAAAGCTTTTGAAGATCCCGCAGTTATCGTATCAGACAGACATGTTGAGGATGCGTCATTCTTAAGGCTTAAAAATATTGTATTGGGATATACGTTGCCTGCTAACCTGATCAATAAAACCCGTTTCGGAAATGTAAGATTTTATATAGCAGCTCAGAATATTATGACATGGACTAAGTATACTGGTTTTGATCCAGAAGTGAGCAGAAATGAACAGAGCACGCTTACACAAGGGGTTGACTATGGTGTTTATCCGAATAGTAAATCCTATCAGGTAGGTTTGAATGTAACCTTTTAAGTGTTACATCAATCGAAAAGCTTAAAGTATTTAGAATTAAATAAGTTAAAAGGACCACAGAAAAGTTTATGTCTATGAAGGTATTAAATTATACATATATATTAGTATTGATAGCAGCAATTGTTTCGTGCAAGAAACTTGACGAAAAACCAGCATCTGTTTTTACAGCGGATCAGTTTTATAAAACCCAGGAACACGCTATAGCAGCAGTAAATAGCATTTATAACGGAGGTTTGAATAATGGAGGTCTTACCATGTACAACCGATTAATGCATCTGGGGTTTGAGATCATGTCGGATGATGCTATTGCGGGTCAGAGAGTAACCAATGCCGATGTTCGATCAATTGCAGTATTAAATCATTCCACAACTAACGATAGAATAGATGAACTATGGAAAGAGCATTATATAGCCATCAACAGAGCGAATATAGCTATTGATCGCATTCCATTAATCGAAATGGATGCTACATTGAGGGTGAGACTTGTAAATGAAGCAAAATTTTTACGTGGCCTACTTTATTTCAATCTGGTAAGACTTTGGGGAGAAGTTCCATTGGTCTTGCATGAAGTAACATCGTTGGATAGATCTACAATTCATGTTGCTAAATCTCCGATAGAAACAATCTATACTCAAATTATTGCAGATCTTACCGATGCTGAAAAGCTACCTCCTGTAATGGGGGGAGCTGATGCAGGCAGAGCAACGGGCGGAGCCGCAAAGTCTATACTTGCCAAGGTTTATTTGACAAGGAAAGAATGGGAAAAAGCAGCAGCAAAATCTCTGGAAGTAATCTATGGCCCTTACGGCTACGATTTGTTTGAAGACTATGCGGATGTATTCAAAGCTGAAACCAAGAATGGTAAAGAACATATATTTTCAGCTCAATTTAAATCATTTGTAAACGGACAAGGGAATCGTTTGGCTTCATCAGCTACACCAGTTGGAATTCCGGGAATAGCTGCTGCAGGTACCGATGAACCAATGCTTCCATCTACCTATGCACTTTATTCTGAAAATGATAAACGTCGGGATGTAACATTCTTCACAGAGATTGTAAGCCCTTCCAATGGTAAAGTATACAAATTCGAACCCAGATTCTTTAAATACTTCGATCATTCTACAATTGCTAATCCAACAGAATCACCGAGAAATGTTCCTGTTATACGTTTTGCTGAGGTGCTCTTAATATATGCAGAGGCAGTAAATGAAGTATCAGGACCTGGAGGTGCTTATGATGCAATTAACAGAGTTAGAAAAAGAGCCGGTCTGGATCCTCTTTCAGGTCTGGATCAAAGTAGCTTCAGGGAGGCCGTTTACCTTGAACGCCGATTGGAACTTATGTTTGAATTTCAGCGCTGGTTTGATTTGATAAGAACAAAGAGAATGGTAACTGCACTACATGCTGTAGGCAAAACAAATGCATCTGAAAAGCATTATCTGCATCCTATACCACAAAGAGAGATAGACTTAAATCCAAAGCTAGTGCAAAACGATCTTTGGAAGTAAATTTTCACCACTATCAATTATTTAATCGGACAGGCATTCTCTGAAAAGTTGAATGCCATTTATAATCAATTATAATCTTATGAAGATAAAATACATGATTATTCTGACATTGATTTTTCTATTTGGAATCAACGTTGAATTTGCAGAGGCGCAGAAAAGTAGACCCAATATATTATTCATATATATGGATGATCTTGGATGGACGGATGTAGCCGCCGGCAGCAAGTATTATGAGACTCCTAATATAGATAAACTTGCTTCTGAAGGTATCAGATTTACTCAGGCTTATTCCTGTGGTCCCAATTGCGCTCCAAGCAGAGGTTCTCTTATGACTGGTCTTTATACTCCAAGACATGGAATCTATACTGTTGGTACAGCAGAAAGAGGAGACTCGTCTCAGAGAAAATTAATACCTGTAAAGAATAATACAATATTGGCTAATTCTTTTGTGACGATTGCTGAAGAGCTTAAGAATGCAGGTTATTACACCGGATTGATAGGCAAATGGCAGTTAGGAGAAAAAAGTCAGAATACAGATCCGAAATCTCAAGGATTTGACTATGTAATAGGAGGCGCCGGAGGAACATCATCCTATTTCTATCCATATTCCATGAAGAAAGACAAGAAGCCTTTTGAAGGTATTGATAGCGGTAAAGAAGGTGAATATCTAACAGACCGCCTGACGGATGAAGCACTTAAGTTTATCAATAGAAATAAAGAAAAACCTTTCTTCCTTTATCTGTCCTACTTCGCTGTTCATACTCCGATACAAGCTAAAGATTCATTGATTGAAAAATATAAGGCAAAGCAAGGAACAGAGTACCATAACAATCCTACTTATGCAGCCATGATCGAAAGCGCAGATCAGGGAGTTGGAAGGCTACTTGAAAACCTTAAGCGTTTAAATCTTGATAAAAATACTCTTGTAATTTTTTATTCGGATAATGGAGGATATGGTGGTGCAACTTATCAATATCCATTAAGAGGATCAAAAGGAATGCTTTATGAAGGTGGAGTTAGAGTACCATTATTCGTTCGCTGGCCGGGAAAAATTAAAGCAGGTGGGCAATCTGAAATACCTGTTATCGGAGTTGACTTCTACTCTACACTGCTTGAGGTAGCCAATATTACTAAGCCTCTGACAAAATCTAAGCTAGACGGACAAAGTTTTGCACCCATTTTATTTGACAAATCTTATAAAACGCGAGATGCAATTTACTGGCATTTCCCGGCTTATCTGGAAGGGTTTTCAGCAGATAAAAGGAACAGAGATCCTTTCAGGACAAGGCCGGTAAGTGCTGTCAGATCCGGAGATTATAAACTTCTTGAGTTTTATGAAGATAAAAGAATAGAGCTTTATAATATCAAAGAAGACATTGGAGAAACTAATAATCTTGCGCAAAAAAATCCAGAGAAAGCAAAGGAGTTATATGAAAAATTAGATACATGGAGAAAGCAGGTAAATGCTCCAATCCCAACAAATGCTAATCCTTGGTATGTTCATCAAGAATAAACTTTAACATAATATAAGCAAATGAAATTTAAATTTATAATTCTTCTGCTGATTGCGGTATTGTTCTCATTCACCAATGCTTCAGCTCAGACAAAGAAAAAAAGTACTCCTAATATTATTCTTATCATGGCGGATGATATGGGTAAGGAATGTTTGGGTACTTATGGTGGTACTTATAATACCCCCAATCTTGACAAGCTAGCCTCTGAAGGTTTGAAGTTCAATTATGGATTCTCTCAGCCTCTTTGCACACCTTCAAGAGTGCAGATTATGACAGGGAAGTATAACTATAAGAATTATGTGGAGTTCGGATATCTTGATCCTAAACAGAAAACTTTTGCACATCTGGCAAAGGATGCAGGATATAGGACCTGTATTGCAGGTAAATGGCAATTAGGAGCTAACAATAAGTTACCCGCTCACTTTGGCTTTGATCAGTATTGCTTGTGGCAGCTTGTCTATTCCAGGGAGCAGGGAGAGCGTTATGCGAATGCGTTGATAGAGCAGGATGGAAAAACATTAAGTCGTTCAGATGATGTTTATGGTCCTGATATCTTTACAAACTATATCCTTGATTTTATAGAAAAGAATAAGGATAATAAATTCCTTGCCTACTATCCAATGGCTCTGGTGCATGATCCTTTTTTACCTACTCCTGATAGTAAAAGCTGGAAAGAAGGAGCGGAAGCAAGATACAAAAGAGATACAGCGAATTTCAGAGATATGGTTGCCTACACCGATAAAAATGTAGGTCGCATCATTCAGAAGCTTAAAGATCTTGGTTTGTATGAAAATACTGTGATCATTTTTACAGGAGACAATGGTACAGGCAGATCTGTTGTGACACAGATGAAAAATGGTTCATATGTGAAAGGGGGAAAAGGACTTACTTTAGATAGAGGGCATCATGTACCTTTAATTGTTAATTATGGCTCCAACAGATATAAGGTTCATGAAACTGATGATTTGGTTGATTTTACAGACATACTTGCTACAATAGCTGATGCTGTTCAGGTTAAAGTACCAACGGAATGGGATACTGATGGAAAAAGCATATTTCCACAAATCAAAGGAGAAAAGGGAAAACCGCGTGAATGGATTTTCTGCCATTATTCTCCTTTACATAGTAATGAGATAAACAAACAATCTGCAAGGTTCTTCAGAAACCATAGATATAAGCTTTATCATGACGGGCGCTTCTATGATCTGGTAAAAGATATTGAGGAGATACAATCGATAGCAGAAGGTGAGGGAAGTCCTGAAGCTGAAGCTGCAAGAAAATTATTCAAAGCTGAATTTGCAAAACTTCCGGCTTGGAGTTTTGGAGATCCAGGTAAACCTAAATATGTTTTACCTGGTCTGGAATCGCAGAGGACCTCTGAAGTTAAAGGAGAATAAAGGTTCAATTGACAGTTTTTAATAAAAAAGTTAAACAAGAATTTTAAAAGGAAAACCTGTTATCATCCCTAGGAGATAATAGGTTTTCCTTTTTTTAGTGGTAAGATGTTCAAATAGATAGACTTCCCAATTGGCAATGATTTTAAGTTCTGTATTTTTGTATACCTATCCGATAGAGTTTGTATAATATTTTAATTATTTAAAAACTGCCGAATGAAAAAACGCTATACCACTTTTAAATTTAAGTACCTCTTTATAGCCTTCTCCTTAATCCTGATTGTGCAGGGTGTTGCGGTTGCGCAAACTGTTATTAAAGGAAGAGTTGTTGATGATAAAACTTCGGAGCCGGCAGTAGGAGCCGTAATTCAGATAAAAGGTACCAAAGAAGGTACTATCACAGATATAGATGGTAATTATGAATTAAAGACTGACCATTCTTACCCGTTTACACTTGTGCTTCAATATTCAGGTTATGAAACTAAAGAAGTTGAAGTGTATGAAGCTCCTGAAGAAGATTTAAATATCCAGTTAAAGAGCCGTCAACTGCTTAACGAAGTTGTAGTAGTTGGTTATGGAACTCAAAAGCGAAGTGATTTAACAGGGTCTGTAGCTACTGTTCCTGTAGAAAGCCTGAAACAACCTGTTAGCTCTGTTGAGCGTCTGTTGCAAGGGTCTGTTGCAGGTGTCCAGGTAACACAATCTACCGGACAGCCGGGAGGTGGAACCTCAGTGCAGATTAGAGGAAATAACTCCATTACTGCAGGTACAGAACCGCTATATGTTATCGACGGTTTTCCGATATACAATGATAATGCAAGCAACGACGCTGGTGTAACCAATGGATCCAAGATCAATCCCTTATCATCCATTAACACATCAGATATTGAATCTATAGATGTACTTAAAGATGCTTCTGCCACTGCCATCTATGGTTCAAGAGGTGCAAATGGTGTTGTTATTGTAACAACAAAAAAAGGGAGTTATAATAACTCTTCTATCAACTATGATGGATATGCAGGGGTACAAAGTGTTGTCAGAGAGATTCCACTAATGAATGCAAAAGAATGGGGAGCTCTTAGAAATGATGCTTTGATAAACTCTAATAAATCTCCCCAATATACTGCTGCACAATTAGACAGCCTTGGAGAAGGTACAGACTGGCAAAAAGCTGCATTCAGACAAGCTGCCATACAGAATCACAATCTTTCAGTACTTACCGGTAATGATAAAACAAGAGTTGCAATTTCAGGTAATTATTTTAAACAGGATGGTGTCTTAATTAACACTGACTTCGAAAGATATTCCGGAAGATTGAATCTTGACCATGAGTACAGCAATAGATTAAGAATCGGCTCCTATATCACAGCAAGCCAGATCTCTTCCAATGTAGCGCCTCAGGCGGTGGTTCCGGCCTTATTGTTAATGTCTCCTGCCGTGCCTATCTATAATCCTGACGGATCATTTGTATTAAGAAATCTTTTTGAAGGAGTATACGGAAACCCGATCAATACACTCAAGAACCAAATAAACGAAACTAAGACAGGACGTTTCCTGGGAAATGTTTCAGCAGAATATAAAATCTTTGAAGGATTGACATTCAAGGTGCTTGCTGGAGCGGATGTACTTAATAATAAACAGAACAGATATTTACCTTCTACTGTTTACGAAGGTTCTGGCTTTGGTGGATTGGCTCAGGTGGGATCTATATTCTCTACCAACTGGTTGAATGAAAATACAATCAACTACACAAGGAGGATTAGAAATGTGCATAACCTGAATGTCCTTGCAGGTTTTACCCAACAGGAATCAGTGACGAAAGGCTCTGTTTCCGGTTCAAGCGGATATGCAACAGATGCATTTGATTATAACAATCAGGAGGCAGGTAATGTGACATCCATCAGATCAAGTGGATTTGCACCTTCTCCTTCTTCTTTTGCAAGCAGATGGGCTTTGAGATCTTTCCTGGGAAGGGTTAACTATGGCTATAGAGAAAAATATCTATTAACAGTGTCTTTAAGAGCTGATGGTTCTTCTAAGTTTGCTCCAGGACATAAATGGGGATACTTCCCATCTGCAGCGGTTGCCTGGAATGCAAGCAACGAGGACTTCCTTTCTCAGATTAAAAATCTTGGACACTTGAAATTCAGACTAAGTGCTGGTCTTATCGGTAATCAACAGATTCCTTCTTATCAGTCCTTCTCACAATTATCTTACTACAGATATAACTTCGGAAATAACACAGTATCAGGTTTTGCACCAAACTCTATTGCTAACCCGAATTTAACCTGGGAAAAAACAGCTCAATATGATTTCGGAGCTGATCTGGGTTTGTTGAAAAACAGAATTGTTATTGCTGCTGATATCTATTATAAAAAGACAACAGATTTATTGTTGAACGTGCCTCTTCCGTCTACATCCGGACTTTGGAACATTGTAGTCGTAAATGGATCTCTTTCTACACCTAATCCTCAGGTTTATCAAAACTATGGGGCTGTTGAAAATAAAGGATTTGAACTTGCTGTTTCTTCCAAAAACCTTATAGGTAAGTTCCAGTGGAGCACTAGCCTCGTATACGCAGTAAACAGAAATAAAGTGTTAAGTTTAGGTGATGGAATTGAACAGATCATTCCTAACAGTGCATTACCTTCCATTGCTGCAGTTGGAAAGCCAATAGGTTCTTTTATAGTTTATCAGACAGATGGTGTTATACCAGTAGGTACATCTCCTGATAAAGCATTAACACCTGCCGCAAACAAGAATCCTGGTGGTCAGCAATACAAAGATATCAATGGTGATGGCAAAATTACACAGGCAGGTGACCGGGTAATTATTGCCAATCAGCCTAAGTTTATAGCTGGTTTGACAAACACCTTCAGCTATCGCAACTTTGACTTAAGTATATTTTTACAAACATCTTACGGAAATAAACTTTATAATCAGAACAGGGCAACCCTTGAACTGGGAACTGGATATACCGGTGCTTCTACAACGCTGTTGAACAGATGGACTCCTACTAATACCAATACTGATGTTCATAGTGCATATCAGGATCCTGCAGCTACAATTTCCGACAGATTTATAGAAGATGCTTCCTATATAAGACTTAAGAACCTGACATTCGGATATACTTTTCCTGAGCACCTTGTAAATAAGGCGAAGGTTAAGAACATCAGAGTATATATATCATTGCAGAACTATCTGACTCTGACAAAATATACCGGATATGATCCAGAGGTCAGCAGCAATGGTCAGTCTGCAATTGATCAGGGTGTAGATAATGGTGCTTATCCGAATAGTAAGACATTCCTTGGAGGCCTTTCATTCTCCTTTTAATAATCTAAATACCTTTTAAAATCAACAAAGAAATGAAGAAGTCGATATATATATTAATAGGATTAGCGGTAAGTATTTTTTCCTGTGCTAAACTTGAAGAGGAACCAGAGTCATTTATGGCAGCTAATGACTTTTATAAGACTCCATCAGATGCGGTAACTGCAGTCAATTCAATTTATTTTCTGTTAAATGCAGGAAGTAATGCTGTTCAGACTCCATATAATACTTTGTTTAATACAGGTATGAATTTTATGGGAGATGATGAAAACCCTGGTCCCGGAGCAACTAACCCTGATGTTAGATCTCAATCTGTTCTGGGCCATGCATCAACAGGTCTGCGTGTATTACAGATATGGCAACAACATTATTCAGGAATCAAAAAAGCAAATATAGCTATTGAAAAAATCCCTGGGATTGATTTTGGAGCGAATACAAAATTAAGAGAAAGACTGATAGGAGAAGCAAAGTTTCTAAGAGCCCTTTATTACTTTAATCTTGTAAGACTATATGGAGGCGTTCCTTTGATATTAAAAGATCTATCGACACTTGAAGAAGCGCATTCAAAGCCGAGAAGAAATACAGTTCAGGAAGTTTATGCACAGATTGAAAAAGATCTGATAGAAGCGTCTACTGTCCTTGATCCTATTGCCGGAGGTGCTGATGCAGGTCGCGCTACAGCAGGAGCTGCAAAGGCATTGTTAGCGAAAGTTTATCTGACACAAAGAAAATGGGAGAATGCTATCCTTAAAGCGAATGAAGTAATCACCGGGCCTTATGGTTATAACCTCGTTCAGAACTATGCTGAAGTTTTCCTTCCAATTTATAAAAATGGTCCTGAGCATATTTTCTCTGCTCAGTTTAAATCCGTTTCTCAGGGACAGGGAAATAACCAGGCACCAAGATCAGTATTAACTGGTGTTCCAGGAATTGTAGGCTCCTATGCAGATCAGGTAGTATTCTATTCTGTACCTGATGCCACTAAGCCAGGAGGAGTTGATAAGTTTTTCAGTGTCTATAAGTTGTATTCTAAAAAGGATAAGAGACGTGATGTGACTTTCGTTACGAAATTCAAAAGTCCGACTAACGGTAATTGGTATGGAAGGTTAAATGATCCTGCAATCCCCGGAGATTCTGTTCCCTTCTTTAATAAATACTGGGATCCTGCTAACGTTTCAAACCTTGCGGAGTCAGGAGCAAATGTTCCTATTATAAGATTCTCTGAAGTATTATTGATTCTTGCAGAAGCTGAAAATGAACTGAATGGCCCAACTGGTATTGCTTATACGAACATTAACAAGGTTAGGAGAAGAGCAGGTCTTGATGATCTGACTGAAGGTCTGTCTCAACATCAGTTCAGGGATTCGCTTTATCTGGAAAGAAGACTGGAGTTTGTATTTGAATATCAGAGATGGTTTGATCTTATCAGAGAAAGAGATGCTGCCGGTAATGGAATACTTGAAAGCAGCTTGCATAAAGTAGGAAAGACTAATGCTAGCGCAAAACATTATCTGTTCCCGATACCTCAACAGGAAATTGATCTGAATCCTAATCTGGAGCAAAATCCAGGATGGTTGTAATAAAACCTACTGTTCATATTGCATAGCCTTAAAACAAGAAAGATGAAAAAGAAATTCCTGCTGCATTATTCAAAATCCATAATCAAGCCTGTTTTATCAGGCTTGATTATAAGTTTTCTGGTACCTGTCAGTTCCTTTGCTCAACATGATCCTGCAAAGCCGTTTACAGGAAAAATAGGAAACACTCTGGAAGGAACAGAGCAGGTTTGGCCTGAAAGAGTGAAAGCACCTAAAGGTGCTCCAAATGTAGTATGGATCATGCTTGATGATGTTGGCTTCGGTGCCACTTCTGCATTTGGAGGTCTTATTGAAACACCAACATTTGAATACCTTGCCAATAATGGTTTAAGGTATACCAATTTCCATACAACAGGTTTATGCAGTCCGACAAGAGCTTCTTTGCTGACAGGCAGAAATTCTCATTCTGTGGGAATGGGACATCATGCTGAGCTGGGAATCGGAACACCAGGATATAATGGTGATATCCCTTTTGAAGCAGGAACTGTTGCAGAGATCTTTAAAGAAAATGGATACAATACTTTTGCTTTGGGGAAATGGCATGGTCAGGTATCTAAAGATCTAACTGTTGCCGGTCCATATAACAGATGGCCAACAGGAAGGGGATTTGAACATTTTTATGGATTCCTGGGAGGTGCAACAGATCAGTGGCACCCGAATCTGGTTGAAGAAAATAACTTTATAGATATAGAGCCTAATACCAAGCATCTTAATGAGCTTTTGGCTGATAAAGCTATTGCCTATATAGCAAATCAAAAATCAGCAGATCCTGATAAACCATTTTTTCTATACTTAGCTCCGGGAGCAACACACTCACCGCATCAGGTAGCCAAAGAATGGAGTGATAAGTATAAAGGCAAATTTGATAAAGGCTGGGATGCCTATAGAGAAGCTGTCTTTAAAAGACAAAAAGACCTTGGTTATATTTCTAAGAATGCAACCTTGCCACCTCGTCAGAACGGAATAAAAGCATGGAACTCTTTATCACCTGAAGAACAAAAGGTCTTTGCACGTTTCATTGAAGTGTATGCAGGATTCCTTTCTTATACAGATTATGAAATAGGCCGTGTAGTAAATTATTTGAAGCAGATCGATCAACTTGATAATACTGCAATATTTCTTTTAATAGGAGACAACGGAGGAAGTAAAGAAGGAACCTACACTGGAACGCTTGGAACTGCAAATAAAGCAAATGGCGATGACATATCATTCCTTTTAGCAAACATAGATAAAATAGGGACTGAACTGACTTCTCCGAATTACCCTTTGGGCTGGTCACAGGCCATGAATACGCCTTTCAGATACTGGAAAAGTGATGCAAATTCAGAGGGTGGTACCCGCAATCCATTGATTGTACATTATCCTAAAGGAATTAAAGATAAAGGTGTAATCAGAGCTCAATACGGACATGTTACGGATATTCTTCCTACTACCATTGCGTTAACCGGAGTTAAAGTGCCTGAAGTTATAAATGGTTACAAACAAGTTCCTTTTCATGGAACAGCTTTCAATAATACTTTTGAAAATGCACAAGCACAAACCAGACATACTATTCAATACTATGAATTGCATGGGGGAAGAGCTATCTATAAAGATGGATGGAAAGCTTCTGTATACCATCCAAGAAATATCTTCAGTGAGACAGGAAATAGCGATCCTAATTTTAGTCCTCGTCCTTTTTCTGAAGATAAATGGGAACTCTATAACCTTATAGATGATCCTACTGAATTAAAAGATCTTGCTTCAAAATATCCTGATAAGCTTAATGAATTGAAAGCTTTGTTTGATACAGAAGCCAGAAAGAATAATGTATATCCATTAAGAGACTACAGAGCTGGAGTACCTGAGCCTGCAGTAAGAAAGAAATCTATTATCTATCAGGGAACGACAGGTAAGACCAAAATAAATATTGGAAAGAAGCCTTTGCAGATTACTGTTGAGGTAGAAATACCTAAAGAAGTTCCACAGGGAGTTGTATTCGCAAGTGGTGGATATTCCGGTGGAAATGCTCTTTATTTTAATAATGGAAAACTGCATTATACTTTAAATGACGGTGTTAAGGAGATTACTTTTATTTCTGATAAACAGTTGCCGCCTGGTAAAAATACTGTCAAAATAGATTTTCCTGATCTGACCTCTGTGGCCATATTCATCAATAATGAAAAATTTGGTAGTCAAAATTTCAAATCAAGAAACAGCTATCTGAACTCCATTGCCAGCGAGGGAATTAGCGTGGGGAAGGATCTTAACGTACCGGTAACGAATAGCTATAAGGCACCTGCTCCATTTAACGGTGTGGTTTCGAAGATTGTAATTGAGCAGGCTGTTGAGGAAGTTTCTTCAAATGATGAGAAGGATAAATAAAATGTATAGAGATTAATTATATAGTCCCATATCAAATTCAAGTAAACCTCATCCCTAACCCTTCTCTTGAAGAAGAAGGGAACAGTCTACGATAAAAAGTTGAATTAAAAGTGATATAACTAATAACATACACATTAAAGTCCCTCTCCTCCAGGAGAGGGATTTAGGGTGAGGTCTATTGAAAGTTTTACCTAATATGTTCATTATTATCAACGGGACTTAAATAGCTAATCTTAATAATATGAATAAAAACTAAATAGATGAGAGAAAGAAATTTTCTGTTAATGGTTCTTTCCTTTTGGGTTACTGGAGCTTACGCCCAGTCAACTATTAAGGGGCGAATCATAAATTCTTTTAATGGGAATCCAATTGAGTTTGTAAATGTCACTATTTACAAGGGAGAAGATAATGTTCTGCTTGATGGCCGATTAACCGATAGTACCGGAGTATTTGAATTTAAAAATTTGAAGTCCGGTATTTATGATTTGAAGGTTACCTCAATTGGTTATAATTCCGGGGAAATAAAGAACATAGCAACAGACGGTAAAAACCCGATTAACCTTGGAGATATTTTAACAGAAGAGGATTCATCCTCTTTAAAAGAAGTGGTAGTAAAGGGACAACAGCAAACGCCTTTTAAGCAGGTTTTTAAAGCAAATCAGATTGACGCCGCAAAAGGTGGGACAGCTATAGATGTTCTGAAAAACATGCCCTCTGTAAGTGTGAATGCTGAGGGTGATATAAGACTAAGAGGCTCTGCTGGCTTTTTGATTCTTGTAAATGAAAAACCTGTTTTAAGTGACCTGAAGACAGTGCTTTCTCAGATTCCTGCAAATGCTATTGAAAATATAGAGATCATAACTTCTCCCTCTGCTAAGTATGATGCGGATGGAAAGGCCGGTATCATTAATATCACCACTAAGAAAGGCGTGGATGATGGCTTAAGCTTTACTTCAAACGTTCAGTACGGTCTACCAAGCATTCATGATTTTTCAAATAGAGAAAAGCCTTACAGATACGGAATTGATGCTACTCTGAATTATAAAAAAGAGAAATGGGATGTATCGGTAGGTGGTAGCTACCAGCAGAATGATTTGGCAGGAAGAAGGGAAGGAGATGTAAATACCACGTTCGATAACAGGTTTACTTCTTTTCCATCAGAAGGAGAAAGAAGTTTTAAAAGGACCAATTATTCGGCAAGGGCCTTAGTGACATACACGCCCAATGAATCCAATACATTTAATGTTGGTTTTTACAATGGTCAAAAGGTTCAATATAGAAGAGCAGATATAAATTATAAGAACTTTAAAAAGGATGTCAATACAGAACAACCCTTGGCTAGTATTGAATACTTTAACTCAAATCTCGTAAAGAAACAAGGTAATTTCTCTTTAGCAAATATTGACTATTCCCATAAATTCAGGAACAAATCTTTACTGACTCTGTCAGGGTTATATGAATATGCTGTTCTTGATGGATATACCAAAAATCTTAATACCAGCTTAAATAATTATGCTGATACTATGGATTATGTATTGAACACTGGTAACAGTCCGATCCATGGCCTTAGAGGTAAAATTGATTATGCTCTAAATATTGGAAAAGGTAAACTGGAATCCGGATACCAGGCAAGATACCAGCAACAGACAGGAGCTTATATGTATAAAGATGCCATACTTGGGACTGGGCATTATAGCATTGTTCCTGAATTTAGCTCTGATATCAAGGTTTTAAATCAGATTCATAGTGTTTATTCTCAGTACTCTGGGAAAGGCAAAAAGTTAAGTTATATAGCCGGACTTAGATATGAGTATTCTTACAGAAAATTTGAAGCTGATAAACTTAATGAACCTTATGAACTTAACTTATCAAGCTTATTTCCTTCACTTAATTTAAGTTATAATCTTAATAGCACATTAAGAGCGAAAGGTGGATTCAACAGAAGGGTTCAGAGGTCAACAAGCAATGAATTAAATCCATATCCGGAAAGAGAACATTCTGAAACGCTAGAACAAGGAGATCCGAGAATTCTGCCTGAGTTTGTAAACCTCTCCGAAATCGGTCTTATAAAAGATATAAAAAATGAAGGTTCCGTTTTTATTACCCTTTACAATCAGGAAATAAAAAATGTGGTAAACAGAGTGAATAGTGCCTACAATGATACTATTCTGAACAGGATATACACCAATGCCGGAAAAGCACATGTATGGGGGATTGAGACAGGTATAAACGTGAAGCCTGTAAAATGGTGGTCTGTTTATCTGGGAGGAAATATTTATAACTATAGAATAGTTGGTACGCTGTTTAATAATACAGTGCAGGTAAGGAATTCAGCCTTTGCTTATTCTTTTAATACCAACCATAATTTTCAATTATCTAAAACTTTGTCTTTTCAGTTTAATCTGAATTACCTGTCTGAAAGGCCGACTGCACAAGGTGAAGATTCAAGATTTGTAAGTCCGAATTTATCATTGAAAAAAACTTTCCTGAATGGAAGGCTGAGCACTTTGGTACAATGGCAGAATATTGATTTGGGATTGATCCCTTCCAATGAACAGAGAATAACAACAAGAGGAGTGAACTTCTATACAACAACCAATTACATTCAGGAGAAGGATGTATTCCTTATTAATATCAGTTACAGTCTAACCCAGTCTGCCAAGAAGGTGAAGCTGCCGTCTAGTGAATTTGGAGAAAAAGAATTTTAACATAATAACATAAGCTATGAAAAACATGATCAGACTAGTACTCATATTGGCTATTGCTTTTACTTATTCTCTTAGTATACAGGCACAGGAAGATAACAGCATATCTTTAACACTTAAAGAGTTTGAAGATAAAGTGAATAAAGAAGGCGCTAAAGCTCAGATTATCGATGCTCGTTCATTTGAAGAATATCAGCAAAACCATTTAAAAGGGGCAATCAACCTTAATGTCTCTGATGAAGCTGATTACCAGAAGCAGGTGAGCAAATTAAAAAAGAATAAGCCAGTATTTGTTTATTCTATTGGCAATGGAAGAAGTAAGACTCTGCGAAAGAAGTTGCAATCAGAAGGTTTTTCAGAAGTATATGAACTCCCTGGTGGTTTCAGTAATTGGGTTGGATCTGGTAAACCTGTGGAAAGTGCTACCGGGAGCGGCCTTACTTCCGATCAATATAATAAGCTTATTCAATCTGATAACATTGTGCTTGTAGACATCGGATCAAAATATTGCGGAGGCTGCAAGAAACTGATACCTGTTATTGACAGCATTTCTCAAAATCATCCGAAAGATCTTAAAGTTGTAAAAATTGAATTCTTTGAGAACAAACAATTGGGAATAGATCTGAATATAAATTCTTTACCAACATTGATACTATATAAGGATGGTAAAATTGTATGGCAAAAAACAGGTTTCAGTTCAACTGCAGTAATAGAGAAAGAAATACTGGCTATTCAGAATAAATCAGCATCACTAGAAAAACCAGTTAGCGGTCATTAATTGCATTCACATAATCTTTTAATAAAATGAGTAACCACCTTAAAACTAAAGGAGCTGCATTTATTGCATCTCTTTTTTTAACTCTTCCTTCCTTCGGTCAATACAGTCCGGAGCAAAAGTTTGAAGGAGAGATTGGTAAGACTTTACCAGAGTCTGTACCATACAAAATTCAATTCAATAAAAAAGCCTCACCAGATGCTCCTAACATTGTATGGATCTTAATTGATGATGCCGGTTTCGGGGCCACAACTCCTTTCGGAGGTCTGGTTGAGACACCGAATATTGAAAGGATTGCAAATAATGGTTTGAAGTTTACCAATTTTCACACAACTGCAATATGCTCTCCAACAAGAGCTGCATTGTTAACAGGTAGAAACCACCATTCGGTGCACGTAGGTTTGTTAACACCAGCAGCTATTGATTTCCCTGGATATGATACCCGTATTCCTTTTGAAAAGGCAACGGTAGCTGAGATTCTTAGAGAAAATGGTTATAATACTTTTGCTTTAGGTAAATGGCACTTAACTCCTGTTGTGGAAAATTCTCAGGCAGGACCATTCAACAGATGGCCTACAGGAAGAGGCTTTGATCACTTTTATGGTTTTCATCCGGGAGCTACTGATCAGTGGCATCCTGAGTTATGGGAAGATCAGACTAAGTTAAGCATAGAGCCGAATACAAAACACTTAAATGAGTTATTAGCTGATAAAGCAATTAAATACATTGCAAATCAGAAATCTTCAGATCCTGAAAAACCTTTCTTTCTGTACCTTGCGACTGGCGCTACTCATTCCCCTCATCAGGTAGCAAAGGAGTGGATAGATAAATACAAAGGTAAATTTGATCTTGGCTGGGATGAGTATAGAAAAGTTGTAATCGAAAGACAAAAAAAGCTGGGCATTATTCCTGCCAATACTGTCTTGCCTGAATGCAATCCGAATGTAAAAGCCTGGAAAGATTTGTCTGAAAAGGAGAGGAAGGCTTACGCTCATTTCATGGAAGTATATGCTGCTTTTTATTCCTATACTGATTATGAGATTGGTAGAATCATCAATTATTTAGAGCAGATCGATCAGTTGGATAATACGCTGATTGCCATTGTTCTGGGTGACAACGGAGCCAGCAAAGGAGGAACTCAATATGGTACTGTTAATCCTCAGATAAACAAGTTGAAAGGTGAAGAGCGTATTGATGCGATATTAAATGCCCGCGACATCATAGGTACTGATGAATCAAGTACTGATTATCCTATAGGTTTGGCAATGGCAACCAATACTCCATTCAGATACTGGAAAGCTGATGCTAATACGGAAGGAGGTACACGTAATCCTCTTATTATTTCCTATCCTAAAATCATTAAAGATAAAGGAGGTATCAGACATCAGTACGGACATGTTATTGATGTGTTGCCTACAACCTTAGAGCTTGCGAAAGCAGAAGTGCCGGAGGTAATTAACGGATACAAGCAGAAAGCTGTAGAAGGGGTCAGTCTTGCATATTCTGTGGAAAATGCAAAAGCTCAATCACGTCATACTGTACAGTATTATGAGATTGCCGGTTCCAGGGCAATATACAAGGATGGCTGGAAGGC
The DNA here is from genome assembly GCF_000775915.1 of Sporocytophaga myxococcoides. Taxonomy (NCBI): domain Bacteria; kingdom Pseudomonadati; phylum Bacteroidota; class Cytophagia; order Cytophagales; family Cytophagaceae; genus Sporocytophaga; species Sporocytophaga myxococcoides. The sequence continues at coordinate 191,863 of NZ_BBLT01000004.1, read as the reverse complement.
CGGTGCACATCACGAGATAGGGGAGACTATCAACATTGGTGAAAAAGCAGACCCGTCAGGAAAGAAAATTGATTTCAGCAAGGATGTATGGGAGTTGTATAATCTGAACGAAGACTTTAATGAGAGAATCAACCTTGCTTCAAAACATCCGGAAAAGCTGAAGGAATTACAGGCTCTGTTTGATGAAGAAGCGAAGAAGTACAATGTATTTCCATTGAAGGACTTTACTGCTCATAACATGCCTGAAGGCAGAAGTATATATGGGAAATCATCTGTGATTACATTGTATCCAGGAGTTGATCATCTTGTCGGAGTGAGCAATCCTTTATATGATGGTAAATCATTTAGTGTTAAAGCAGAAGTAGAATTGGTAACTGGTAAAGAAGAAGGTGTTTTGTTTGCTCTTGGAGGTGAAAATAATGGAATAAGCCTTTTTATAAAAGAAGGTAAGTTGCTGTTCGCTCATAGGTCCAACAATCAGATTGCTCACCTTGTGTCAGATAAGCCACTTCCTAAAGGAAAGTCAGTATTCCGATTTGACTACAATTTTAATGGTGGTGATGCTAATGAAATTGCAGGGACTGAAGCGCTTTACATTAATAATGAAAAGATCGCCGAAAGAAGCTTTACAAAGAAGGAAGCAACTGTCTATGCAGGAAATAAAGTAGATGGAACTGATGTGGGAAGAGATCTCATTGCTCCGGTTTCCGATAGATATCAGGTTCCTTTTGACTTCAATGGTAAGTTGAAAAAAGTTGTCATTGAATTTGCCAAAAAGGATAAGATAACAATTTCTGAGGAGAAGTAAGGTCAAATATTAACTCACTATTTATAATTCAATCAAGATTACAACGCTACAATTTTATAATTCAATGAAAAATAAAATTATCTTTTCAGTTTTATCTGTTTTCATATTTGGAGCTGCTATTGCTTCTCCAGTAGACAAACCTAAATCAAATAAAAAGTATAATGTACTTTTCATAGCTATTGATGATCTTAATAATGATTTAGGTTGCTATGGAAATGCTTTCGTAAAATCTCCTAACATTGACAGATTGGCTGCCAGGGGAGTAAGATTTGATAAAGCCTATAACCAGTTTCCTTTGTGCAGTCCAAGCAGAACTTCTTTGCTTACTGGTACAAGACCTGATGTTAATGGTGTCTATGAATTACAAACACATTTCAGAAAAAATCTTCCTGATGTAGTAACGCTGCCTCAGTTATTCAAGAACAATGATTACTACAGTGCTCGTGTTGGAAAAATTTTCCATTATGGAGTACCAGGTCAGATTGGTACAAATGGTCTTGATGATTCTATCTCCTGGAATGTGAGAATTAATCCTATAGGCAGAGATAAAGCAGAAGAAGCTCTGATAAAAAATCTTACACCTGAAAGACATCTGGGAAGTGCTCTGGCCTATAGAGCAACAGGAGGGACTGATGAAGAGCAGACGGATGGTTTAATTGTTAATGAGGCTATTAAAATTTTAGAAGAAAAGAAAGATGAACCATTATTTCTTGCTGTAGGATTTTTCAGACCTCATTCTCCTTATGTCGCACCTCAAAAGTACTTTGATTTATATGATGAAAACAAAGTGCCTTTAGCAAAAGAAAAAGAAAATGATTTAGCGGATGTTCCTGAAGCTGCTTTATTTACAACTCCTCCTCATTGGGGACTTGATGAGCAGAAAAGGAGGGAAGCACAGAGAGCCTATTATGCTACCGTATCTTTTATGGATGCTCAGGTGGGCAGACTTTTGGATGCTCTGGATCGTTTAAAACTTTCTGAAAATACTATCATTGTTTTATGGAGTGATCATGGCTATAACCTTGGCCAGCATGGGCAGTGGATGAAGCAAAGCTTATTCGAAAATTCTGCAAGAGTACCATTGATCATATCTGTTCCAGGGCAGGGTGGTAAAGCGTCATCCAGAACGGTTGAACTACTTGACATCTATCCGACACTTGCTGAGTTATGCGGACTACCTGCACCTAGACATTTGCAAGGTAAGAGTCTTACACCTCTTTTGAAAAATCCTTCTGCTACCTGGGATAAACCAGCTTTTACTCAGGTAAAAAGAAAAGATATTATGGGAAGAAGTATCCGCACGGAAAGATGGAGATATACAGAGTGGGATGAAGGTAGAGCAGGAGTTGAGTTGTATGATCATCAGAATGATAAAGATGAATTTACCAATCTTGCCAATGATTCTAAATATGCTGAAACAGTAAAAGACCTTTCAGCGAAATTGAGGAAGAATTATGCAGTGAATAAATCTGAAGCAGTTATAAAAGAATAATTAAATATGAAAAACAAAAGAACCACCGTTATTGCGGCTTTTATAGGACTTAGTCTGTTTGCTATAATAGTACCTGCATTTAAGAATGTTCAGGATCCTAAAGTAGCTGATGGAGGATCAAAGACTGTAACTAAAAAAACAGAAGGGAAAAATGCATGTGATGTTAGTAACGGAAGAGCAGCATTATTGTCGCAGAAGACGAAATCATCACAATATGATCTGGGTAAGCTTCTTGCTAAAAAGGAGCTGATGGTCGTCAATAGAGAAGTAACAGCTTCTCCTGATAAGAAATACAGTGCAGTAAAGATTAGTGAAAAAGATGGAGAAGGAGTAGTCTGGATAAAAGGAGTAACCTTTTCAAAAGGAATTATAGAGCTGGATCTTAAAGGCAAAGATGTTTTGCAGAAGAGCTTTATCGGGGTTGCATTCCATGGAGCTGATAACAAGACATTTGATGGTATTTACTTCAGGCCTTTCAATTTTAAAGCCACAGATTCCATTAGACATATTCATGCTGTTCAGTATATCAGTCATCCTGATTTTCCCTGGAAAAAACTCAGAGATGAAAAGAATGGACAATATGAAAAAGCTGTAGCGCCGGAACCTGATCCTAATAATTGGTTTCATACAAGAATAGAAGTAGGTGACAAAGAAGTGAAGGTCTTTGTAAATAATGCAACTAAGCCTTCTTTAGTTGTAAATAAATTAAATAACAGAAAATCAGGAATGATTGGTTTATGGACAGGTGAAGGCTCGGGAGGAGAATTTGCGAATCTGAGCATTACTAATAATTAATTAAATGATTTTGATTTCTGTTAATGGCCAAAAAGGGTAGTTTGGCTAACTCCTTCAGTTAATTAGTTTTAACTACCTGGGTTAGTTGTACGAAAACCAAGATACTTTTGGGTTAATAGGATTTAATTCGTTTGTATGTTTACTTTGTCTATAGAATAAGTATAGTAAGAATAAAACAATTTTAATTTGATTACTTCTTCCTTATTACTCAGAATCACCAAATAATATAATAAATGAATACTTACAGAACCATCCTTTCTTTTTTTCTCATGCTTCTGTTATCTGCTTGTCAAAATAGAAATACTCAAATGAAAGATATACAGAACGAACAGCAAAAATCCTCTCAGATAAAGGCTGAATCTAAAATGGTTTGGATACCAGGAGGTACGTTTCTTATGGGGTCTGATAATCCAGATTTTCCTGATGCTCATCCACTACATGAAGTAACGGTAAATGGTTTTTACATGGACGAGCATGAAGTTACTAATGCTGAGTTCGCTAATTTTATAGAAGCCACACATTATGTAACTGTAGCAGAACAAGCTTTAGATCCTAAAGATTATCCAGGCGTTCCTTCGGATCAGTTAGTTCCAGGATCGGCAGTGTTTACACCTCCTAACAGAAAAGTACATCTGAATGATGCATTGCAATGGTGGACTTATGTTCCAGGAGCTACATGGAATCATCCTTTTGGCCCATCTTCATCGATTAAAGGAAAAGAAAATGATCCAGTTGTTCATGTTTGTTATGAAGATGCTGTTGCTTATGCTAAGTGGGCGGGGAAAAGGCTTCCTACAGAAGCAGAGTGGGAGTTTGCTGCTCAGGGTGGACAAGGCAATAATAAATTTTATTGGGGTAATGAATTAAAACCCAATGGCAAATGGACAGCTAATATTTATCAGGGAAACTTTCCTGATAACAATACTATTGAAGATGGCTATGCTGGTGTTGCACCTGTGAAAACGTTTCCTGCCAATCCTTACGGCTTGTATGACATGGAAGGAAATGTATGGGAATGGTGCAACGATTACTATCGCCCAGACTACTTTGCAAAAAGTCCTAAGGTAAATCCTCAAGGTCCTGAAGATAGCTTTGATCCGGATGAACCATCAGCAGTTAAACGTGTTCAAAAGGGTGGTTCATTCCTTTGCAGTGATCAGTATTGCATTAGGTATAAAAGCGGAAGCAGAGGCAAGGGAGAGGTAACCAGCGCTTCGAATAACCTTGGCTTCAGATGTGTAAAGGATAAGGTAGAAGGTGATAAATAATAATCTATATATGCTAAGAATTAGTGCAGGAGTAATTTTAACAATTGTAAGTTTATTCTCAGGTGCCCTGTTGGCCGGGACTGTAAAAAAGGAAAAGCAAAACCAACCTAATATATTATTCATTTTATCAGATGACCATAGCGTACCTTTTCTGGGATGCTATGGTTATCCTGTAAAAACTCCAAACATTGATAAACTTGCCAAAGAAGGCATAATTTATAACAGGGCTCATACCACTGCGCCTCAATGCGTCCTTTCAAGAGCAGCTATCATGACCGGAAGGTCTACACTTGACATTCGCATGACTCGCTTCACAGCGCCTTTATCAGCAGATGTAATTTCTTATCCTGAATTACTAAGAAAGGGAGGTTATTATACGGGTGTATGCGGAAGAAATTTTCACTTAAATGGTGCGAGAACGACAGCGGTATCGGAAGAAGTGTTTGATAAATATAACCTGGAGACCTTTAAGAATCGTGTAGATTATTTAAAGACTACCGGAAACATGGATAGCATTTATTATCAGTATAAAGACTTTCTGAATACAATTCCTAAAGGAAAACCCTTCTTTCTTCAGTTAAGTTATTCAGATCCTCACCGAATCTTTAATGCTAAAGAGTATGAGCCCGATCCTGATACTATAAAAATTCCCGAAGGATGGCCTGATACAAAATTATTAAGAAAAGATTTAGCAGGATATCTTGGAGAAATTCAGCGTCTTGATCATGAAGTAGGAAAAGTTTTTGAAGAACTTAAGAGAAGAGGACTGGATAAAAATACATTGATTGTCTTCATGGGAGACAATGGTGGTGCACTTGTAAGAGGTAAAGGTACATTGTACAAATTAGGATTGAATGTTCCGTTAATCATGCGCCTTTCTGATCTTATCAAACCAGGACAGGTAAGCAATATTTTAGTATCAGGAGAAGATATTGCTCCTACATTATTACAAGTCGCAGGTATTGCTGCACCAAAAGAATTTACTGGAGTGAGTATTGTTCCTTCATTTCAGGATAAACCCTTCCAGGCACACCAATACATCTATGCTGTAAGAGGCGCTCATGGTTCAGGCCTTCCCACGAATACGGCTCACTTCGATCTTGGCAGAACAGTTATTTCAGACAGGTATAAGTTAATCTATAATGCATTGTGGCAACTGCCTTATTATCCTGTAGACTTCTCAGGACAACCTTTCTGGCTTGAACTCCAGCAACTTCATAATGAAGGAAAGCTTGAAGAAAAATGGGATAAGCTTTTATTCTCTGAAAGAAGATCAATGTTTGAGCTTTTTGATGAACTAGCAGATCCAAATGAATTCAATAATCTCGCAGGAAAACCTGAGTATAAAGAAATAGAAGAAAAACTTAAAGGCAAACTTCAGGAATGGATGATCCTTAATGAAGATTACCTACCTCTTCCGGTAACACCGAGACCTAGATAAGTTGTAAGTTATAAGTAGTAAGTTAAAAGCTTAAAGCGGAAAGCAACAATTGAGGTTTGCAATACTTTATGAAGTCCTTCTTATATAGAAGAAAGCCTTTAGTGAGATGTTTTATATCAAGTAAAAGTCTTAAACCTACAGAGCCCCCGGAGGGGGTGATATTTTGTCAGCATTGGGTGTAAGCCCTATGTTTCATTAGAGGGAAAAATAATATTATGCAATATCCTTGTAGAGACGCCATGCTGGCGTCTCTCTATCAAAAAGCTTTGCATGTTGATGAATAAAAAACTCTTAGAGTAAGTTAAAAATAATAAAGTCTTAAGCATACAGAGCCCTCAGGCGGGGTGGTATTTTATCAGCATAGGGTGTAAGCCCTATGTTTCATTGGAGGAAAAATAATATTATGCAATACCCTTTATAGAGACGCTATGCTGGCGTCTCCCTATCTAAAAGCTTTGTATATTGATAAATAAAACACTCTTGAGCAATTTTAAAATAATAAAGTCTTAAGCATACAGAGCCCCCGGAAGGGGGTGATATTTAGTCAGCATAGGGTGTAAGCCCTGTGATTCGGAGGAAGAGGATATATTATGCAACACCCTTTTGTAGAGACGCCATGCTGGCGTCTCCCTTGCTAAAGGCTCTGCATATTGCTTTATAGTGAACCCATGCTGGCGTCTCTCTGTCCTCTCTGTCCATTATGCAGGCCTTAATGCATTATATAAATGAATCGTGAAATACCTTTGTTCACCCTTTTGAAAGGGTAATGTTTTGTTAGTATAGGGTGAACCCTAGCCTAATTGTAGTGCAATAAATCATACATACAATAGATCAAGTAATGAGTTTGAGTACATTTAAGAGAGCGATTGTTTTTGTTATCGCAATAGTATTTTTGAATCACAACATAAGTAAGGCACAATCTGCCGGAAAATATAACGTGTTGTTCATTGCTGTTGATGATATGAATGATTGGATAGAGCCCTTTGGTGGTTATAAAGGAATTATTACTCCTAATCTGGACAAGCTGGCTAAGTCAGGCGTGAGGTTTGAAAAAGCTTATTGTTCTGCTCCGGCATGTAATCCTTCAAGAGCCAGTTTACTTACAGGAGTGCGTCCTGCTACATCAGGTGTCTATCACAATGATCAGCCATGGAGGCCTGTATTAAAAGACGCTGTGACCCTGCCTCAGTATTTTACAGCAAATGGATATAAGGTGGAAGCAGCTGGTAAAATTTACCATAATAGTTATAATGACGATGCATCATGGCCTATCTACCATGGTGTCCCAAAAGATCCGGAACCACCTTCTACACCTGTTAACGGAAGAGCAAACTTTGACTGGAGTCCAGTGAATGTGAAGGATGAAGACATGGGAGACTATAAAACGGTTTCTAAAGGTATTGAGTTTCTTGAGAAGAATCATGATAAACCATTCTTTCTGGCGATAGGTTTTACAAGACCACACCTACCATGGTATGTTCCGCAAAAGTATTTCGATTTATACCCATTGGATAAAATTACTTTGCCTTCTGTAATCCCGAATGATTTGGCAGATGTTCCATCCGCAGGAGTGGCAATTGCTAAGCCAGATGGAGATCATAAGTTTATTGTTGAGTCAGGTCAATGGAGAAAAGCTGTTCAAGGGTATCTGGCGAGCAATACTTTTGCGGATGGACAAATCGGCAGGCTGGTGGATACTTTGAATAAGAGCAAGTATAAAGACAATACGATCATCGTACTCTTTGGAGATCATGGCTGGCACTTGGGAGAGAAGGAGCATTGGAGGAAGTTTGCTCTTTGGGAAGAAGCAACAAGGGTTCCGTTTATTGTTATTGCTCCAGGTATTACAAAAGCCAATACAGTCGTGAAACGCACTGTAAACCTAATGGATATTTATCCTACATTGATAGATTTATGTCAGTTGCCTTCAAAAACTGGATTGGAAGGAAATAGCATAGTACCTCTGTTAAAGAATCCTTTGGCAATATGGAATTATCCTTCTGTTACTACACATGGTTTCGGTAATCATTCTGTCCGGAATGAGAGATATAGATATATCGTGTACCAAGACGGGACTGAAGAATTGTATGATCATGATACAGATCCTCAGGAATGGAAGAATATCGCTAATGATCCGAAATATGCGAGTGTTAAAAAAGAATTGATAGCATTTCTGCCAAAAGTTAACGCTCCCAATGCCCCAAGACTTAAAGGGGGAGGAAAGGAATAATGAATATAAAACTAAAGAAATGAAAAAGAGATACCTGTTTTCAATCCTGGCCCTTTGCCTGACTTTGGGAAAAGCTCATGCACAAGCAAATCTAAAGAACGCTAAACCTAATATCATCTTTATTTATACTGATGATCAAAGATATGATGCTTTAAGCATTGTTCAGGATGAACAGGGAGCTAATGCCCGTTTCCCATGGTTTAAAACACCCAATCTTGATAGAATCGGAAATGAAGGTGTCCGCTTTAGAAATGCATTTGTAATCAATTCTCTTTGTTCTCCAAGCAGGTCGACCTTACTCACAGGAAGGTATAATCATTTAAATGGAATTGCTAATAACCACACAAACTTTACAGATACATTGGAAACATATCCTGTTTTGTTGAAGAAAGTTGGTTATAATACAGCATTTTTTGGTAAATGGCATATGGGAAAAGAAACTGGGAAGAGACCTGGATTTGATTATTCCGTAAGCTTTGTAGGGCAAGGAGCTTATTTTGATTGTCCATTAGAGATTAATGGAGTAAGCCAACCTACTGTGGGTTGGGTGGATGACGTCACAACAGATTTTGCGCTTGATTATATAAAAGGAAATAAAGATAAATCATTTGCTTTGGTGCTTGCATATAAATCAGGACATGGACCTTTTCAACCTCCTGTCAGACATACCAATACTTATGCGGATGTTGAACTGATAAAGCCATCGAATGAACATCTGGAGGCTCCGTATAAAAACAAGATTGAATCGAAAAGAAAAAATACAAATATCGCTCAGAACAAGAGCACATCATGGACAGATAACAACGAGAAGACAATCAGAGGATATTTCGGAGCATTAAAGGGAATTGACGAAAATGTCGGAAGAATCTTGAATGTATTGGATTCATTGAAGTTGACAGAGAATACTGTTGTAATTTTTTCAAGCGACAATGGCTTCTTCTTTGGTGAGCATGGATTAGGTGATAAGCGTGCTGCCTATGAAGAATCTATGAGAATTCCTCTTCTCGTTCGTTACCCTGCAAGATTTCCAAAAGGAAAGACTATAGACAAACTGGTGTTGAACCTCGATCAGGCTCCTTCCATTCTTGATTTAGCGGGTATCAGCGCTCCTAAGTCTTATCAGGGCAAGAGCTGGGTACCACTTATAGAGAATAAAATTAAAGACTGGAGGACTTCTTTCCTTTACGAATACTTCTATGAAGATGGAACAACAACGCCTACAATTAAAGCTGTTCGTACAGAGACAAGCAAGCTTATTGTTTATCCCGGACAAGATGAATGGAATGAACTTTTTGATTTAACCAAAGATCCACAAGAATCTAATAATCTGATCAATCAGAAGGAAGCGACGAAACTCAAGGAGCAATTACAGCAGGAACTTTCAAAGCAGGAAAAAGCTGTGGGTTATGTTATTCCAACATATGCTGATGAAAGACCTTTAGATAAAGATGGTAAATACATTCCTCCAAAACCGATGGATGTACAATAGTGAGTTGTAAGTTTTAAGTTAAAAGCTTAAAGGTTAAAGTTAAAGTACAACAATAGAGGTTCCCCTTTGTAGAGACGCCATGCTGACGTCTCTCTATCCAAAGCCTCTGCATGTTGATGAATAAAACCACAATTGGAGTAAGGTAAAAATAATATTAGCATAGGGTGTTAGCCCTATGTTTCGGAGTGGGAAAGAAATAATATCATGCAATATCTTTTGTAGAGACGACATGCGTGATGTCTATTTGCGTTCATCCTAGTCCTTCTCTTTCATGAGAAGGATTAGGATGAGATTAAGGTCGCAATTACATTTTTGAAACTTAAAAATCAACCAATTATATGAGCAAAAGAATATGGTTAATTTCAGCCGGCCTGGTGTTGGCTGGTGGCGCAATTGTTTTTAGTTCACTCAGTAATAGTGAAGATATCAAAGGGGAAGCAGCTGAAACCCTTGTGGCTAAACCTAATATCATCTTCATCTTTGCAGATGATTTTGGTCAGAATGTACCATCTGTCAATGGTAACAAATATATTCAGACACCGAATATAGATGCCATAGCTAATGAAGGTGTCAGGTTTAAACAGAATTATGTTACAGCGCCGATTTGCTGTGCTTCCCGTGCAGCTTTGCTTACAGGAAGATACCAGCAACGATTTGGATCAGAATTTCACCTTCATTATCCATCTTTTTCAGCATACACTGCCGACAGTGTAAAATATGTTAGAAGCTTGCTTCAGCAGAATATAGCCCCTGATGAGAAAACGCAAGGTATTCCCTCAACGGAAATTAATTATGCGGAGTTGCTGAAGAAGAATGGCTATACAACAGGAATCATAGGTAAATGGCATGCTGGTTTTTATGATGGTTACAGACCACACCAGCGAGGTTTCGATTATAGCTGGGGCTGGTATGGTGGTTCTACTTTATATTATACAGATGAAAATGATCAGGAGAAAGTGACCTTTAAGAATAAGGAAGGATACCATCATTATGCCTCAAATACTAATAAATATCAGTGGAAAAGAGACCCTATTGCTACCGGTATTTTCAGGAATGGAGAAATTGTTGATGAGAAGGAATACCAGACTTCCGCAATAGCAAGAGAAGCTGTTAGTTTTATTGATGTGAATAAAGACAAACCATTTTTCCTCTATGTGCCTTTCGGAGCAATCCATACACCATTGCAGGCTGTAAAACAAGATTATGATAAGCTGACACACATTAAAGATGAACAACAACGTATTCTCCTTGCAATGACGGTAAGTCTGGATCAGGCTGTAGGAAGGATTCTTGATAAACTAAAGCAGGAAGGATTAGATTCTAATACGATCGTTGTGTTTTCAGGCGATAATGGTTCAACCTATCACAAACTCAATTACAATGGCACTAAGGAAGGTATTACTTTATACGATGGAAGCTATGAAAACATTAACTATCCTTTGAAAGGAGGGAAGTTAACCCATTATGAAGGTGGTATCAGGACTCCTTTATTTATAAAGTGGCCTCAAAAAATCAAAGCAGGGATAGTCTTCGAAGCTCCAGTAAGCACTTTGGATTTATTCCCGACATTTGCAGCAGCCACATTTACAAAGTTACCAGCAGACAGAACCTATGATGGGGTTGATTTATTACCATATATAACAGGAACTAATAAGAGCAAGCCACATGAGACTTTATACTGGAGGAATGGTTTTGTAAAGACAATCAGGAAAGGTGATTATAAATTGCTCGTAAATGAAAATGATAAGACCGTATTTTTATATGATCTTAAAAATGATCCATATGAAAAAGAAGATCTTTCTTCAAAGTTAAGTCAAAAGGTAGAAGAACTTAAAACAGATTACCTGGCATGGGAAAAAGGGTTAGGCCAGCCTAGATGGAAATCGCCTAAAGTAACGAAGATCATAGTGGAGGGAAAGCAGGTTTCTTTTCAACCGTAATCACAATGATATATTATGACTTTATAAAAGTCTGAAGCCATTCGTGAGCATCTGAAATCCTGGTAAATAATTTTACCGGGGTTTTAGGCTTATGGAATTTAATATAAATCTTGCCAATTACTTCCTGTATTTTAGAATGAAAAACGATGGCAGTAGCTAATGTTTTGTTTGAAGGTCCTGCTAAAAATGCTCTGGCATCCCTAGTGATATATTCAATTTTAGAAATATCAGCAATAACCAGGAGCGGGGCTTTTTTGGCGAGTTTTTCTCTTTCTTTAATGGAATTTTGAACTGCCTTTAAGTCTATTATTGATCTTTTTTTGTAATCAACTAAAAGTATTTTTCCTAAATAAGAAAGTGAAATGATATTATTTTCAAAAATTGGAGTGTTATTCATACTTATCATTTAAAAATTTGTCAGAATAAAGGGTGGAAGCACCTTGCTTTGAATTCCAATAAATAATAGGCAGCCTGGCCTTTAAAAATTATAAAAGTAAAAGGTTGCTGAGACATATACGTTCCCGGCAACCTTTTAGTTAAAACTTAAGCAATTTCTTCGAATACCATTTGAAGGTGCTCAGCGATCATTTCAGCAGATCTTCCTTCAATATGATGTCTTTCAACAAAATGTACCAGTTCTCCATTCTTGAAAATAGCCATGGAAGGAGATGAAGGAGGATAAGGGAGGAAATATTCCCTTGCCTTTTGAACGGCTGCAGTATCTACACCTGCAAAAACAGTTGCCAATACGTCAGGTTTTACTTTACTTCTGCTTACTGCAAGTTTCGCTCCTGGTCTTGCTGCTCCTGCAGCGCAACCGCATACAGAATTTACAACAAGCAACACAGTGCCTTTCTCATTTTTAAGCAACTGATCTACCTGCTCAGGTGATTTTAATTCCTGAAATCCGGCAGTGCTTAGATCCGCGCGCATTGGCGCAACTAGTGCTTCTGGATACATATCTTTAAACTATTGGATTAGTGATTTTTGATTTTTTAAAATTGGTTATTAACCTATTGACATTTTGAGTGTTCACTCACAAATTCTATAAAAAGCCCAACTCAAGTTTGGCAGCCTCACTCATCATGTCCTGATGGTAAGGAGGATCAAAAGTCAGTTCTACACTTACATCGTTGATCCCTTCGATTTCTCTGATCTTTTGCTCAACTTCTCCTGGTATGGTACCAGCGCTGGGGCAGGAGGGAGATGTAAGGGTCATAACAACATGCACGTTATTTACCGGAAAAACATTAATATCATAAATCAACCCTAATTCATAGATATTAACAGGAATCTCAGGATCATAAATCGTTTTGATAGCGTCAAGGACTTTTTCCTTTAAGGCTTCATCGTCATGATTTAATTTAGTCTCTTCTGAACTCATTGGTTTAAGAAGTTATTTACTGTTTGGACTGTAATAAAGCCTGAAATGCAACTGCATCCAGTTTCATTTGCTTCAGCATAGATACAAGACCATTAGATCTTGTAGGTGAAAGGTGTTGCTTTAAGCCAATTTCATCAATAAAATCAATATCGGCTTGAGCAACTTCTGCTGGCGGATGGCCTGAAAAGACTCTTACAAGTAAACTAACCAATCCCTTTACAATCACTGCATCGCTATCAGCCTGATAATAAATTTTGTCATCTTTCAGGTAAGAATTTAACCATACCTGTGACTGACATCCTTTTATTTTCTTTTCTTCTGTTTTATGAGATGGATCTAGTATTTCCAGTTTTTTACCCAATTCAATCAGATAGGCATATTTTTCATCCCACTCATCGAAAAATGAAAACTCTTCGACTACCTGATTTTGTATTTCCTTAACTGTTTTTTCTGCTGCGCTCATTTTTGAAATTCCCTTACTTCAACATCTTTACAGCTTTTTTAATTCCAGCTTCCAGTCTGTCTATTTCTTCAAAAGTATTATAAACTGCAAAGGATGCCCTTGCTGTACCAGGAATGCCGAAATGACCCATCAATGGTTGAGTACAATGATGACCTGTTCTTATAGCTATGCCTTCCTGATCAAGCAGAATTCCCAGATCCTGATGGTGAATACCTTCAATCACAAAAGAGATTACACTTACTTTTTCTTTTGCAGTTCCTTTAATGGTAAGACCAGGAATCGCAGATAGTTTTTGAGTGGCATATTCTAAAAGCTGATTCTCTACCTCTCTTATCGCTTGCTTTCCAAATTTATTGATGAAATCTACGGAGGCCTTTAAAGCAATAGCATCTGCAATGTTTGGAGTGCCAGCTTCAAATTTATATGGTAATTCATTGAATGAACATGAAGCATAAGTTACTTCTTTGATCATTTCTCCTCCTCCCTGGTAGGGCGGCATTTCTTCCAATAGGGCTTTTTTACCGTACAGTATGCCGATTCCGGTAGGACCGTACATTTTATGTCCGGAGAATGCATAGAAATCAGCATCCAGTTTTTGAACGTCGATGTCAAGGTGAGAAACTGCCTGAGCCCCGTCTATAAGCACTTTAACGTTTTTGCTGTGTGCTATTTTGATAACCTCAGCTATTGGATTAATGGTGCCTAATGCATTGGAAACATGATTAAGGGCAATGATTTTGGTCTTATCTGTAATCAGGTTATTTAAGTCAGAAAGTATCAACTCTCCGTTTGCGTTAACCGGAATAATCTTTACGATAGCGCCTTTCTCAGCTGCAAGTATCTGCCAGGGAACCATATTGGAGTGATGCTCCAGGCCGGAAACGATGATTTCATCACCCTTATGGATGTTTTCTTTTCCCCAGGTTGCAGCTACAAGGTTTATAGACTCTGTAGTTCCTTTGGTAAAGATAATCTCTTCGGTAGATGAAGCATTTATAAAAGCTCTGATCGCCTCTCTGGTGCTTTCAAAAGCAGCAGTAGCTTTTTCTGCAAGGGTGTGAATGCCACGATGAATATTGGCATTGTAAGATGAATAGTAGCTTACAAGGCTGTCAATAACTGCCTTGGGTTTCTGAGTGGTAGCTGCGTTGTCAAAATAAACAAGAGGTTTCCCGTTTACCTGCTGATCCAGCACAGGGAATTCTTCTCTAATTGTCGTAAGGTCTAGCCCTTTTATCTTTGTTCCACTCATCTTACTTTGCTTTTATCTTAACTTAATCTGTCGAGGATGGTCTGGTCGAGCAACTCTTTCAATGGCTCTAGTTTGATGTATTCAAGGATGTCAGCAGCAAAAGCATGCATTAACAATGCTTTTGCTTTTTTCTCACTGATACCTCTTGATCTCAAATAGAACAATGGCTCTTCATCCATCATACCTGTTGTGGCTCCATGTGAACATTTAACATCATCAGCAAAGATTTCAAGCTGAGGTTTTGTGTTCATGGTAGCGTCCTTGCTCAGAAGGATATTTTTGTTTGACTGAAATGCATTGGTTTTTTGTGCATCCTGTCTTACATAGATTTTACCATTAAATACACCTGTTGACCTATCATCCAACAAACCTTTATATAGCTCATTGCTGTAGCAGTTGGCTTTTGCATGATCTACAAGGGTATGGTTATCAATGTGTGTATTGCCTTTTACCATATATAGTCCAACCAGAGATGCCTCAGAATATTCTGAAGAAAGGCGGATGTTAAGGTTGTTTCTGATAATGCCTCCGTCTAGAGTAATTGTGGTGGCTGCAAAATTGCTTTTCTCAGGCTGGTAAACCTGCGTAGTACCAACATGATCAGACTTGGCATCATTTTGTATTTTGTAATAGGTTGCATAAGCATCTTTCTTTACAACAATTTGAGTAATGTTGTTTGAAAAATGAGCGTTTGAGCCTATTGTAGAATAGTTTTCGATGAAAATAGCCTGAGCATTTTCTTCAAGAATGAAAATGTTTCTTGTATTGGAGAAGATATTACCCTTTCTGCCATCACCGATAAAATGAATAATAATTGGCTTGTTTACTACTTTTCCTTTTTTAACAGTTATCACAACACCATTAGCCAATGCTGTGTTGAGTTCTGTAATGCTATCATTTAGAGTGATAGATGAAGCTGTAAGATATTCATTGATATCTCCTGACTGGCTCAGGTCACTGATAATAATTGGCTCATCAGCATTTACCGATGACAGTTCTTTATTATAGTTCCCATTAACAAAAACAAGATGATTAGCTTCCATTGATGAAAGCAACAAACCATCTATATCTTTTTTATTCAGGGTGGTTGTATCCTCAATCAGATAATCTCTTCCTAGTACAGGGGCGAGATTGGTATATTTCCACTCTTCATGTTTTCTTCCCGGAAAACCTTGCTTCTGAAACGCAGAGATCGCGTCTTTCCTGACATCAGACTGAGCAGGAGAGAGCCTTTTTGAGTTTTCGTTGAAGGTTTTTACCAGTTCTTCTGTAGTTGTTAAATTCATGGTTTAAACTGCAGATCCTGCCTTTACTTCGTTTTTAATCCAATCGTAACCTTTTTCTTCAAGCTCAAGCGCAAGTTCTTTTGTGCCTGATTTTACAATACGTCCGTTATATAGCACGTGTACAAAATCAGGAACAATGTAGTCCAGAAGTCTTTGGTAGTGGGTAACTACTATTGATGCAGTTTCTTTTGACTTCAGAGTATTTACGCCATTAGCAACAATTCTCAATGCGTCGATATCAAGTCCTGAATCCGTTTCATCAAGGATTGATAATTTAGGCTCAAGCATTGCCATCTGGAAGATCTCATTTCTTTTTTTCTCACCTCCGGAGAATCCTTCATTCAAAGATCTCTTTAATAAAGCCTGATCGATTTCAACAAGCTTCATTTTTTCCTTCATTATATTAAGAAATGTTACAGAATCAAGAGGCTCTTGCTTACGGTACTGGCGAATTTCATTCACAGCAGTTTTCAGAAAGTTTGTATTAGAAACTCCAGGTATTTCTACTGGATACTGAAATGCAAGGAATACACCTTCTCCAGCTCTCTCTTCCGGAGCAAGATCCAATAAATCTTTTCCTAAAAACTCAACACTTCCGCCTGTTACTTCGTAATCTGCTCTACCTGCAAGTACAGAGGCAAGTGTACTTTTTCCTGATCCGTTAGGTCCCATGATCGCATGGACCTCGCCAGCCTTTACTTCCAGGTTTATTCCTTTCAGAATTTCTTTTCCATCTACGGAAGCTTTAAGGTCTTTTATCTTTAACATAAAAGTTTATTGTTGAATGTTGAATTTAAATGTTGAAAGCTCCCGGGAACAAAGCCAGTGGCTGAATCTCCGGGAGCATTATTGTTAATGCTGATAATATCTAATTAATATCGGTTAACCGACACTTCCTTCAAGACTGATAGCAAGAAGTTTTTGCGCTTCAACTGCAAATTCCATAGGAAGCTGATTTAATACTTCCTTGCAATATCCATTTACAATCAATGCTACGGCAGCCTCTGTTCCTATTCCCCTTTGGTTGCAATAGAAGATCTGGTCTTCTCCGATTTTGGAAGTAGTCGCTTCGTGTTCTACAGTAGCCGTATTGTTTTTTACTTCTATATAAGGGAATGTATGCGCTCCACATTTATCTCCCATAAGAAGGGAATCACATTGAGAGAAGTTTCTTGCATTTTCAGCTCTCTTCATAACTTCAACAAGACCTCTGTAGCTGTTCTGACTTCTTCCGGCAGATATCCCTTTAGATACAATCCGGCTTTTTGTGTTTTTTCCAATATGGATCATCTTCGTCCCTGTATCTGCTTGCTGCATGTTGTTTGTTACAGCTACAGAGTAGAATTCTCCGATAGAGTTATCTCCTTTAAGGATTACGCTTGGATATTTCCATGTGATGGAAGAACCGGTTTCAACCTGTGTCCAGGATATTTTTGAATTCACACCGCTGCAGATACCTCTTTTGGTAACGAAGTTATAAATCCCCCCTTTACCTTCTTTGTCTCCAGGGTACCAGTTTTGTACGGTAGAGTATTTTATTTCAGCATTGTCCATTGCTATAAGTTCAACAACGGCAGCATGAAGCTGATTTTCGTCTCTCATCGGTGCTGTACAACCCTCAAGGTAACTTACATAACTTGAATCTTCTGCAACGATCAATGTACGCTCAAACTGGCCTGTATTTGCAGCATTGATACGGAAGTATGTAGATAGTTCCATCGGGCATCTGACGCCTTTAGGAATAAATACAAATGATCCGTCACTGAATACTGCTGAGTTAAGAGCAGCAAAATAATTATCTGTCATGGGAACTACTGTTCCCAGATATTTCTTCACCAATTCAGGATGCTCCTGAACAGCTTCGCTTAGAGAGCAGAATATAATTCCCTGTTCTGCAAGCTTTCCTTTATAGGTTGTAGCTACGGAAACACTATCCATTACAGCATCTACAGCTACACCTGAAAGTCTCTTTTGCTCATCAAGGGAAATGCCCAGTTTGTCAAACGTAGCTTTTAATTCAGGATCAATCTCGTCCAGGCTGTTTAATTTTACTTTAGGCTTAGGAGCAGAGTAATATATAATGTCCTGATAGTTAATTTTAGGGTAATTAACATTCTGCCAGTTAGGTTCTGTAAGTGTCAACCAATGTCTGTAGGCTTTCAGTCTCCATTCCAGAAGCCACTGTGGTTCATTTTTCTTTGCTGAAATGAACTTCACAATATCTTCATTCAGCCCTTTAGGTGCAGAATCCGCTTCAATTTTAGTCTCGAAACCGTATTTGTACTCAGAGCTTGTTATTTCTTCCAGAATTTTTATATTCTCACTCATCGCTTTTTTTGTTGTGGGAGCTTATTTAGAACAAATCTAATTTAATTTACAAATTTAGAACAAAACATCCAAATATAGGTTCAAAAAACCTTTTTTTTAAGGAGAAGTAAGGAATATGTTGGTTTTCAAGCATCAAAAAAGTTTAATATTTCTATTTATAGATTCTTCGAGAGATATACTTGTTTCAGTACGTTGAATACCAGATACTTTTTGAATTTTATCGTGCAAGACCTGTCTCAGGTGTTGGGTGTCTTTACAGATTATTTTTACAAACATGCTGTAATTTCCTGTGGTATAGTGGACATTGACCACTTCTGGTATTTCCAGTAATTCTTTTACTGCCTGATCATAAAAGGAACTCTTTTCCAGATATATACCAAGGAATGCCGTTACATCATAACCCAGACGTGCATAATCAATAGAAAGATGGGATCCTTTGACAATTCCCAGTTGCTCCATTTTTTTCATTCTAACATGTACTGTACCAGGGGATACAAATATTTCCTTTGCTATATCGGTATATGCAATTCCCGCATTTTCCATGAGTAAGGAAAGGATTTTGAGATCCACATTATCAATTTCAGAATTTTTGTCCATTTTAGAAAAGTTAATTTATCTTATTTTTAATAAAACTAGTTATTTATTGAATAAAATGTAAATATTTATAAAGAATTATGAATTATTTGTAAATTATAGATGAGTCTATTACTTTTGTATCAGTTCTTCAATGAACAACAGAATGTAGGGTGATGAAATTGGCAGACATGCCCTCCTGTCTCGGGGGTGAGGAATAACGGGATAAACGTAACTTAATGGGTTGACCACTATTAATCTTTCTGAGTTATAGCTAACTGCCTCTTGGAGGTTCGACTCCTTCTCCTACAGCAAATAAAAGGCCATCTGGATGAGATGGCTGAAAAATACTTATGATCACACAATGTAGGGTGATGAAACTGGCAGACATGCCCTCCTGTCTCGGGGGTGGGGAATAACGGGATAAACGTAACTTAATGGGTTGACCACTATTAATCTTTCTGAGTTATAGCTAACTGCCTCTTGGAGGTTCGACTCCTTCTCCTACAGCAAAACAAAAGGCTGCCCTAGTTAGGTGGCCTTTTTTCATTTTATAATTCATAAAAAATAAAAAGCCCCGGAACTTCTACCAGGGCTTTTTATTTTGGATCTGACCACTATAATCTTTCTGATAATCGACTTTATAATCAGAGAACAAAAATCAGGTTGTGTTTAATTCTTTATTTCACCTCTTTTAATGCTAATTTCGCTTTACTATTTCCACATCACATTCAATATCAATTTTTTCTCCTACAATAGCACCTCCGGTGTCCATTACATTATTCCAGTTTAATCCGAAATCAAACCGATTTACCCAGGCAGACATACTAAATCCTGCTCTTTCTTGCCCGGATGGGTCTATGGTTATACCTCCGAGATGAACGTTCATTAAAATACTTTTTTTTACATCTTTTATTGTGATATCTCCTTCAACTTCAAACTCTTTAGAGTTTATTCTGCGTATGGAGGTGCTTATAAAATGAATATGAGGATATTTTGATGCCTTAAAAAAATCCTCAGAAAGAAGATGGGTATCGCGTTCTTTTTTTCCAGTATCAAGACTTTTTACTTCTGCTTTAAATTCTATTTCAGCAGTTGAAAAATCATTGCCCACAGATTTTACCTTTCCTTCAAATGACTTGAATATACCTGAGATTTTAGATATGATAAGATGTTTGGCAAAAAACCTGATAGTGGTATGGTCCTGATCAATAATCCATAAGGTATCTCTTTCTTCTGAAATATTGGTTTGTCGCTTTGATTCTGTCTTCATCTTAAATGGTTCTGTATTTGCTCAACCGGAGGCTTTGATTTTTGTTTCCTCATCTTTAATGAATTATGGTTTAACTTTTATAGACCACCAGGAGTTCTTTATCTAATAAGCATTCGTTCATACCATGGCAGAGCAAAAGATTAAGAAACTTGCAGATAAAATCAGAGAATTGATTAGAAAAGAGGGGCAGCATTCACTGGAACCTGAAGTAGTAGTAATCACTGGTGGTACTTCGGGTGTAGGAAGGGCTACTGCAAGGGAGTTTGCCAGTAAAGGAGCAAAGGTCGCAATCCTTGCGAGGGGCGAGGATGGTTTGCTGGGAACAAAAAAAGATATTGAAGAATTAGGTGGAGTAGCCCTGACAATTAAGACTGATGTTGCAGATCCTGTTCAGGTGGAGAAGGCATGCAGAGAAGTAGAAGAAAAACTTGGTCCTATAGATGTCTGGATCAACAATGCCATGACAAATATTTTTTCTCCCGTTAGTCGTATGAGACCTGATGAATTCAGAAGGGTGACGGACGTAACATATCATGGACAAGTCTACGGTACACTTGCAGTTCTTAATAGAATGTTATCAAGAAACAGAGGGGTAATTTTATTTGTAGGGTCCGAAAATGCTTCCAAAGGAATTCCATTGCAATCCGCTTATTGTGGCGCAGAGCAGGCTATAATTGGTTTTGTTGATTCACTCAGAAAAGAACTGGTTCATGATAAGAGTAATGTAAGGGTAACTCTTGTTCAGTTACCAGCAATTAATACTCCTCAGTTTAATATAGTTAAAAGCAGTCTTTCCAATAAAACTAAGCCTTTAGGGAAAATCTTCCAGCCTGAGGTAGCTGCTGAGGCAATATATTTCGCATCAAGACACAACAGAAAAGAAGTTTATGCAGGTAACCCTTCATTGGAGTCTATTTTGGGAGACAACAATCCACTGGTTGGTGGGAAGTTCCTTTCTTCTTCTGAAATTAAACGCCAGCTCTTAAATGAACCTGAAGATCCTGGAAGAAGAAATAATCTTTGGGAACCTGTGCCCGGAGACCCGATGGCTCGCGGTAAGTTTGACGATAATGCTTCTGATTTCAGTCCGCAGCTATGGTTAACAAAACACAGGGGAGTACTTATGGCAGCCGCAGGTGTATTGATGGCAGGCATCTTTGTCATAAAAACTCTATCAGGGAAAAAGTCCAATGTACCTCTTTCCGAATAAGCCGATTTTCAATTCGGATAAACATCCTAAGTAATTATAGGTTAAGCCTAAGTGTATAAAACTGCTTAGGTAATTATGAAAGTTTTTTTCTGGACCATTGCGGGAATTGTAGGGATATCACTGTTTTATGTTTTTCTGAAAATCTTATCTGATTATATTCTTTACAGGAAAAACGAAATTGAATCAAAAGAGGACTATAATTCTCTAAATGCTGTTTTGCTCATTTCATTCCTTGTTACTGGGCTGCTTCTATTCTTTGGTTATAACTACTTCCATGAAAGTCCATTTCTTCCTGTAAATGCATCTGTGCATGGAATATATGTGGACAGGATGTTCTGGATAACTATTGCATTAACAGGTATTGTATTTTTATTGACACAAATCCTGTTATTTTATTTTTCTTATAAATACGCAAAGGGAAAAAGCAAAAAAGCCTTCTATTGGAAGAACAATCTCTTTATAGAAGCAATCTGGTTTTCTGTGCCTACACTTGCTTTTATAATTTTGTTTATGACAGGAAACTATTACTGGAATATAATCAATCAAGGTGTAAGTGAAGATGTTTTGGAGATAGAAATTCTGGGAGAACAATTCAATTGGAGGCTGAGATATCCTGGGAAAGATGGTAAACTTGGCAATTATAATTTTCATTATATCGATGGTATCAATGCCATGGGGTTGGATCTCAGAGATACCAATGGGTATGATGATTTCATGCCCGTGCAGTTACATCTTCCAAGAAACAAAAAAGTCATGTTGAGGATTCGTTCAAGAGATGTCATACACAGTGTATATATTCCTAATCTTAGAGTAAAGATGGATGCAGTACCTGGCATGCTTACAAGATTTTCTTTTATTCCAAGGTATACAACTGAAGAAATGAGGGAAATTACCAAAAATCCTGACTTTAATTATGAAATAGCCTGTGCTGAACTTTGCGGGAGAAATCATTTTTCAATGCTTTTAATTCTGGTTGTAGAAGATGAAGAGGATTATCAACGTTGGTATAAGAAGCAGATTCCCTGGCTGGCGAGGAATTCTGAGTATCTCGTAAATGTTCCTGCAGCTGGAAAAGAAAAAGCAAAACAAATAATTGAAGCATTTTCAGGAAAGATAATTTCTAATCTATAAAAACTTATGGAGGGAACAACACCCGAAAGGAATAAACTGTTTAGATTCATCTTTACCTATGTGTTTAGTCAGGATCACAAAATGATCGCTAAACAATATCTTTTTACAGCAATATTCTGGGCACTTCTGGGGTCTTTATTTTCAGTAATTATGAGAATTCAACTCGGATTTCCCGATGCTGATGTTTCCTGGCTAAAGCCTCTTCTTGGGAGATGGATTCAGGATGGAAGACTTGATCCCGAATTTTACCTTTCAATGGTTACGATCCACGGAACAATCATGATCTTTTTTGTGCTCACAGCAGGTCTTAGCGGGACTTTCAGTAATCTTCTTATTCCTTTGCAAATAGGAGCAAGAGATATGGCTTCTCCTTTTATCAATATGCTCAGCTATTGGTTATTTTTTATTTCAGGATTTATTATGTTTTGTTCCTTATTTCTCTCTACTGGTCCTGCTGCGGGAGGCTGGACAAGTTATCCGCCTTTAAGTGCTCTCCCTGAAGCATTGAGAGGGTCGGGGGGAGGTGTGACGTTATGGATCATCAGTATGGTTTTCTTTATCGTCTCCACACTTCTTGGAGGATTGAATTACATTACGACTGTTCTTAATTTACGAACTCATGGGATGTATATGACAAGACTGCCTCTTACTGTATGGGGTTTATTTTTTACAGCAATTCTGGGCCTGGTTTCTTTTCCGGTTTTGTTCTCGGCAATGCTACTATTGATTTCAGACAGGACATTCGGCACGAGTTTTTTTCTTTCAGAAATTTACATAGGCGGAAAGCCGCTTCATTTCAGTGGAGGAAGCCCGATTCTATTTGAACATCTGTTTTGGTTTCTTGGTCATCCCGAAGTATATATAGCCATTATGCCAGCATTTGGTATTACGTCAGAGGTGATCAGTATTTTTTCCAGAAAACCCATTTTTGGCTATTCTGCAATGGTAGTTTCTTTTTTAATTATAACAATACTGTCAGCATTGGTATGGGCTCATCATATGTTTGTTTCAGGAATGAATCCCTTTCTGGGCTCTGTCTTTAGTTTGACTTCATTTATAATAGCAGTACCTTCATCAGTAAAAGTATTTAATTGGCTTGCTACGCTCTGGAGGGGAAGCATTGAATTTACACCTGCCATGTTATTTGCAATTGGAATGGTTTCATTTTTTATCACTGGTGGACTTACCGGATTATTTGTTGCGAATCCTGCTATAGATATCATGGTGCATGATACACACTTTGTAGTTGCTCACTTTCATCTGGTGATGGGCAGTGCAGCGATGTTTGGCTTTATTTGCGGGGTTTATCATTGGTATCCTAAAATCTTTGGAAGATTGCTAAATTCTCAATTAGGCTATCTGCACTTCTGGATTACATTTGCAGGTATCTATCTAATATTTTTTCCGATGCACTATGTTGGAATGGCGGGTTTCCCAAGAAGATATTATTCATTTACAATTTTTGAATCTTTTAGTAAATATTATGATTTGAATATTCTTATCAGTGTCGCAGCGTTTGCCACTTTTGGCGGGCAGCTTATCTTTATTTATAACTTCATTCACAGTATGTACCGTGGTAGAGTAGCAGGTGAAAATCCTTGGAGAGCAAATACTCTTGAATGGACTACTGAACCAGTACCAGGTCACGGAAACTGGAAAGGTCCGTTGCCTATTGTTCATCGCTGGCCTTATGATTACAGCAAACCGGGAGCAAAGGAGGATTATATTAGTCAGACTGTTCCTTATTCTGAAACAATGGATTCTAATTTGCCCGAAGATCAGAAAAGAGGCGGAAAATCCAATATTATAGAAGGGGAGAAGAAAGATGAAGATCTCTGATTGTATATTATTTATTCTTCTGTTTTTACTTATGACGTTTCCTGGAAGCTCTTCAGGGCAGAGTAAGGAATTACCTTCTGATAGGGAGAGTATTGATAAAGGAGAAACATTGTTCCTTAATAACTGCAATGTTTGTCATGCCATACCCGTTGAGCGAATTGGACCTGCCTTATCCACAGTCACAAAAAAAAGATCATTAACCTGGTTACTTGGCTTTATTAAAAACTCTCAAAGTATGATTACTGCAGGAGATACTCATGCAGTCTTTATTTTTAGAAGTTACAATAACACAGTAATGCCTTCATTTAAGAAACTTTCGGATGACGATATTTTTGATATATTGGCATATATTCAGGATGCATCAAAGACGGGTTCTCCAAAAGATTTACATCCGGAAGTTCTGTTAAGTGGCAAGTATGGCGATGCTATTTTACACGGCAAGTTTCTTTTTGATCAGCAGTGCGCTGTGTGCCATGCATTCGACAAAGAGGTAATAGGTCCGGCTTTAGGAAGTACACCTAAAACTCTCCCTCTGAGCTGGTTGATTCCTTTTGTGCACAATTCTCAGGAGGTGATAAAGAAGGGGGATATTTATGCCAATTTTATATCAGAACAATATGATCATTATAAAATGCCTGCTTTTACATATCTGAGTGAAAATGACATACGGGATATTTTTCTTTATCTTAATGCTAAAGCCACAGGTCCGGTCCACATTTCAGGTTCCAATGCAGCTTTGAATCCTGACCTGTCTCCAATGTCAAAATTAAAAGTAGATCCGGGGCCTCCCAGGATGAGCTTTGAAGAAGGGCGTCATTACAGAAGATATATAAGTCTGAATCTGATACAAGGTTTATTCCTGTTGGGGGCCTTGATTCACATAGCCTTTATAATCGCTTTAGCATTTATATTTTTCAGGCTGATAAATAAATGATAAGGGATTTAATCTTTTTCATATTTGGAGAAAATATCCTTCTGTTAGTGTTGTGATGGTGTTGATTTTCAGTGGTATTGCTCTTTTTGAGCTGTGTTTCAATCCAGGATAAAGCAAAGGGAAGGGAACTAATCAAAAAAAATATCCTTTATAAGAGAATAATGAATTTTATACCAGGGAATAATTTTTTAATTTTATCCTTTCTAAGGAAAGGTTAGGACAAAATAAAGCATGAGACACAAGATATTAAGTGGTGGAGCAAAAGAACTTAGCTATGAAATAAGGGAAATAGTGAAGAAAGCTGATCAGTTGAAAGACCTTGGCTTAACTATTTATTGGGAAAATATCGGGGATCCGATCCAAAAAAATTCCGAAATCCCTCAATGGATGAAGGAAATTATTTCCGGCTTGGTGATGGATAACAAATCTTACAGTTATTGTCCTTCCAAAGGTAATCTTGAGACAAGACACTTTCTATCCAAATTGAATAATGCCAGAGGCGGTGCCCAGATTACAGCGGATGATATATTATTCTTTAACGGACTTGGAGATGCTATCGCAAAGGTTTATCAGTTTATTGATCCAACACTGAGGGTTATCGGGCCTTCTCCTGCTTATAGCACCCACTCTTCTGCTGAAGCTGCACATGCAAACCAGGTTCCGATTACATATAAGCTTGATCCTAACAATCATTGGTATCCGGATCTGGACGATCTTTATAACAAAGTAAAATACAATCCGAATATAATAGGAATTCTGATTATCAATCCTGATAACCCTACAGGAATGGTATATCCTTATGAGACATTGAAAAGAATTGTAGAGATCGCAAGAGAATTTAAACTGATGCTGATCAGTGATGAGATTTATCTTAACATTACATATAATGGTGCCAGAGCTTATTCACTTGCTGAAGTAATTGAAGACCTTCCTGGAATTGCAATGAAAGGTATCTCTAAAGAGCTTCCTTGGCCTGGCTCAAGATGTGGTTGGATGGAATATTATAATAAGGATAAAGATAAAGAGTTTACCAAATTCTGTGCTGCTTTGGATAATGCAAAGATGATCGAGGTTTGCTCGACTACTTTACCTCAGCTTGCCATTCCAAAAATCATGGGTGATCCAAGGTTTCAGCCATACAGAAAAGAGCTTAATGAACGTATAGGAAGAAGAAGCAAGATTATAGCAGATATCCTGGGCGAAATTCCAGAACTGATGTTTAATGAAACATTTGGCGCATTTTATAATACTATTATATTCAGGGAAGGGGTATTAAGGCCAGATCAGAAATTAAAGATTGACAATCCGGAAGTAAAGAAGCTTGTAGAGAGCT
Source organism: Sporocytophaga myxococcoides (assembly GCF_000775915.1). Classification (NCBI taxonomy): domain Bacteria; kingdom Pseudomonadati; phylum Bacteroidota; class Cytophagia; order Cytophagales; family Cytophagaceae; genus Sporocytophaga; species Sporocytophaga myxococcoides. The sequence goes on along the minus strand of NZ_BBLT01000004.1, from coordinate 165,394 downwards.
GGGTTGAAAAAGAAGATGTGGCTTTAGATAAGAGATTCGTTTATTATCTGCTTGCTTCTACAGGAATATGCGTTGTCCCCATTTCCTCTTTCTGCTCAGATCTGAAAGGCTTTAGAATTACACTGCTGGAAGAAAATGAAGATATGCTTAAAAATAATTTTATAAGACTCAGAGAAGCTATTAGAGAATACCTTGCAAGCAAAACTGAGACTGTAAAAGCTATGGTTTAAGAAAGTATATAAGATGCATAAATTGAAAGCCTTTGCGTATTAGAGATACAGTAAAGGCTTTTTTTATTTAAATGCAGACAATGTTTCTTTTTGCGATTTTTTTTTTATTTATAATTAACTAAATTTTAATCTTGAATTTTTTTTAAAAAAAATCATATGTCAGAAAAAGCACCTTTTAAAATTGGAGAAGGCTATATAAGTAGTTATAGCTGTATATTTTTAGGTTTGATATCATTATTTGCAATTGTATGTTTTCATTTTCCAGAACATTTTACAACTCCGGAATTTCGTGAAGTATACACAGGGGAAATGATGAAAACTATATTAATGGGTGTTATCATTGCTTCATTCTTTTTTGCTGCTCTTGGTTTTTTGCTCAGTAAAAAGAAAAAGCTTCCTGTAATAGGTATAGTTCTTTGCACGCTATCTATAGCCTTGGGAGGCTTTGAAGTAAAAGCAAGAGCTGTTGACAAAACAGCATGGAGCATAGGTCTGGACTGGCTATTAATCGATCTGTTTATACTTGCCTTGATTTTTATTCCTATAGAGATGGCATTTCCCAAGCGGATTGGACAAAAGAGATTTCATGCAGAATGGAGAACAGACCTGGTATATTTTGCAATCAGTCATTTGTTTGTTCAGTTTTTCGGAGTTATTACACAAGCACCGGCAAAGGTATTGTTTGGTCAATTAGGTCTTGATAGAATTCATACATGGGTTCAGGAACTACCTTTTGTTGCAGAGTTTTTACTTGCTTTACTGGTTACGGATTTATTTCAGTATTGGGCTCATCGACTTTTTCATTCGCATGTATATTTATGGAGATTCCATTCTGTACACCATTCGACGCAATCTATGGACTGGCTCGCAGGTTCAAGGACGCACTTTGTGGATATTTTTGTTACAAGGTCAATCTCTTTTATTCCTCTATATATATGCGGCTTTTCAATGATTACATTTAATACATATATAATTTTTGTATCTATCCATGCAGTGCTGATTCATGCCAATACAGGGATTAATTTTGGTATATTCAAATACATTTTTGTAACACCTCAGTTTCATCATTGGCATCATAGCGATGATCCGAATATTTATGGTAAGAACTTTGCCATTCATTTCCCATTTTTAGATAAGATTTTTGGAACCTATTATTTACCCGGTGATGTCTGGCCTGAAGGAACAGGAGTGAGGGAAGCAAATTACCCTAAAGGATATTTGAAACAATTAATTTATCCGTTTACCAAAAGTCCTTTTGATAAAGATTTAAACATGATTGATAAAAGTGAAAGATGAATTTTGAGTGGTAAGTACTAAGTTATAAGTGGTAAGAAAAGAAGTGCATGTATTCATTATACTTCAAGTCTCGTTTTGTCATGGTGAGTGATGGCATGAATTGTTTTAAGATAAAATAGAAAGAGCCTGCGCTTTTAAACGCAGGCTCTTTCTATTAATTAACTGAATGCAACCCAATTCGATTTCCTTCTGTGTCTATGATGTGTGCTATAAATCCATATTCTCCTATGGAAGTTTTAGGGAATACAATTTTCCCTCCGCTCTTTTCAACTCTTGAAAGTTCATTCTGAATATCATCACATGAGAAATATACCACTGTGCCTGATGAACTAGGTGTTGTTTCCTCACCTTTAACCAAAGCTCCTCCCGAATTAGGACCATCATCAACCATGTCAAAAGTTGCCATCTCAAGATCATCCATTGGCATGTCGGTTAATTTTTTCTCAAAAACCGTACTATAGAATTTTTTTGCTCTATCCAATTCTTTTACTGGTATTTCAAACCAGCCTACTACGTTTCTTTCCATATCTTTTAATATTGTAATACCTTTATTGAAAAAACGAAACACAGTGAATATGGGTTCTCTATCGATAACCATTACCTTTTATGATCAAGGAATATGGTGTTCTACAGGAGGATTCGGAGCAAGTTAATGAGCGTAAATAAAAAAGGAGAACTAAAATTGTTCTCCTTTTGTTACTCACCTTTTTTATGCTTGCGATGCTTTTTGCCAAAGAGCTTAAGCCTTTCCATATACTTATAATTATAGGTTTTGGCATTGCTGGCTTTCTTTTCATGAAAAGCAGCACCTGTTGTTTCGTGCTGTTCTTCAGCTTCACCTTCCTTGTGACTTTTGCGGTCCCCCTCTATAATCAGTCCCAATGGTAATTCCTCAACAGGAAGGTTCTGACCGATCTCCTGTTCTATTTTTCTGACAAGAATCAATTCAATGTCTGTTGCAAATGAAAAGGAAAGTTTTTCATTGTTTTCTGACGTTTCCTTTTTAATTCTGTCAATGAATAATACTTTGGATGGAGGAATATCAAAATGGAATATGAATGGAATATCGACCGTATCTGTAATAGGGTTTTCTTCATTTGAAACAATGAGCATTCGAATCTCAGGATTTTCAATGAATGTTTCTATTGATGGAAGAGAAGGGTAGGATGACCTAGTTACTTTAAATAAAGCGACTTCTCCGGGATTCCTTTTATCAAGACTTTTGCAGATACTTTCAGCTGTTATCTTAGTATTGGCAAAAATTACAACTTTAGAGAATTCCTCTGTATCTCTCATTAAAAGGTTAATTAGGTTTAGCTTGGTCTTGTAGTTTGGTACATGATAAAGAACCTGATCTATCACATCCATTTGTTCAATGCTTTCTATATCTACTTCAACAGTATTGTAATGCTTTAGAATGGGTTCAACCAGACGTTCGAGTTTCTCATGATATACTTCGGAAAAAATAAGATGCTGGCATTTTAAAAGACTTTCGGCTATCTGCAGAATGATTGTCTGGAAACCTTGTTTAATATGACGTTCAGCATCATCCACTATAAATACTTTCAGTTGGCTTAGATTGATTTTGGACTTATAGTACATTGCCTGAATCCTGTCGGGAGTCCCAACTACTATATCAACACCTTTATCCAGTTCTTCTTTCTGACCTTCCATTCCAGCACCAGGAAAGATTCCCATATATCTCAGATCGGTGTTTTTGCCTAATAATTGAAAATTTTCAAGCAAAGCAAGCCCAGATTCTTTATCCGGTACTAAAACCAAGGCTCTGGGAGCTTCTTCCTGTGCATACTTCAGGCGCATAAGAGTTGTTAATACCAGGGAGGTAGTTTTACCGCATCCTTCAGGGCCGATACCGAGGAGATCCTGCCCTCCCAGAATTCTGGAAATTGATCTGGCCTGAAATTCTCTTACTTTGCTGAATCCTGCATCCTGCATTGCAGTGATCAGTTGCTTGTTCAATTTTAATTGTTCCAAAGACATGTGGAATGTATTTAATTTGCAAAAATACAAAACTTATTTCTGCAAATAGCAAGAATACAAGGCAATTACTTACATAGTTTAATATATATGTAATAAGGTTTGAAAAAATGCTTCCGATTGACAATCAATGTGATTGTGCTGATTATGTCAATCCTGTTCTTGTTTGATTACAAAAGACAATAAAGCCACACTTAGACCAAGAAAGGAAATAATGAGGAATGAAATCCTTAGGCTTGTTAAGCCTGCAAAAAGACCAATGAGAGGTGGTCCTATCAGTAATCCGATAAATCCTATGGAAGCAACTGCTGTGAGGGCAATTTCTGTAGGTACTTTCGTAGATTTGCCGGCAGCGCCATAGGCTAACGGGACGACTGATGATACTCCGAATCCAACAAGCAAAAAGCCTGCAATTGCAATGTATAAGGTTGGAAATATGATTGCAGTGAGCAGGCCAACAGTTATTAACAAGCCACTGACAAACAAGGTTTGTTTTAATCCGAAACGAGTTGTATAGCTATCCGCAAAAAATCTTCCCAATGCCATTGTGCTCATGAAGGCTGAATATCCAATTCCAATCCAGCCTTTTTCAGCAAGTACAACTTTTTTGAAATAAACACCACTCCAGTCAAACATAGCACCTTCACATGTCATACAGCAAAAAGCAATAAGCCCGTATATGAAAATTGATTTATCAGGCAAAACGAATAAGGGCCCTTTGTTTTCTTTCCTTACAGCTTTGGGTATAAAGAATGAAACAATAGCAGCTGCGCAGAAAATAAAGAGAGTAACAATAAAAAAGTGGAGCTGGGGAGAATTTCCTTTGCTGATCATAAATGATCCCAGGGCGGCTCCGCTGAATCCTGCAAGGCTCCATAAACCATGAAAGGAAGCCATAATGGAACGATGATATAATGCTTCCACTATTAAAGCCTGGGTATTGACAGCAATATTTACCGTGTTACTAGCCACTCCAAAGAGGAACAATGCAAGGATTAACTCATATTTATCTTCTGCCAGTCCGATAAAGGATAGAATTAAGCCATACGATAGAATTGCTCCCAGAACAATCTTACTGCTTCCATATCTGGCTGTCAGCCACCCGGACAAAGGCATGGAAGCCAGCAAGCCTATGGGCAAAGCGAACAATACCATTCCCAGCGAAACTTCGGTTAATTTTAGTTTTTGTTGAATATCCGGGATTCTTGAAGCCCAGGAAGAAAAACAAAGACCATGAAGGAAAAATAATAAACCTACGGCAATTCTTTGTGTTGTACGACTATGTTCAGACATTGACGATAAATATTGATTTGATTGTGCCACAGAAATATTATCTAAACTTATAAAACACAAAAGCAGAAAGAAAATCTTCCTGCTTTTGTTTATAATTATATGGTTAAATTTTATTTTTTCTCAATGTAGTTGTTTAATTCACTCACAGACGAGGAGAATGAGAATATATCGTTCACTCTGTAGTAATTTTGTTTGTCTCCGGTAAAGTCATAAAGGTATTTTGCAAGATCAAGTTTGTCCTTTTCAAAAGAGAATAATGTCATTAATTCCACAACCTGTCCTGTTGATAGACACCTTCCTTTTACTCCCTGTTTGGTGACAGTCATCATTGTTTCACTAAAACTTTTTGAAGAGATACTTGATTTTAACCTTGAAAAATCATCGCTGGTAAATCCATCATTTACGCAACAGGTATTAGTACCATTGTTGGATGTCTGGATGTTGTTTGAATTATTGCCGGTATTATTCCAGCCCTTTGAACTGGTCGATGGCTGGTTGTTGTTGTTTAGATTTTTTGTAGAAAGAAATTGATCGAATTCTCTTTCATAGGTTGATACAGAGAAAACTGCACTAACCATGTAATATCCTGGTTTATCACATGTGTAGTCATAAAGATACTTGGCCATTTCCAATCTGTTCCTTTGTACATCTAATAACTTTATCAGTTGAGTACACTGATCTACAGTCAACATTTTAGGCCTGGCCACCTGTTGCATCAAAGATTTACGACTAGTCTCTGTTGTTTTGTTCTTTATTAAGTTGTATGATTTTATAAATTCCTGTTCTGTCATACCATTCTTATGGCATCTATCAGAAGATTGATGAGGCGAATTACTGCTGCTGTTACTGTTTTGTCGTCTTCCGCCGGAATTGCTATTAACTCCACTATTATTTTGTCCGTTGCCAGAATTTTGCTGATTGGATGTGTTATTACTATTGGCGTTTCCATTATTGATAATAGTGGTATTGTTAATAATGGTTGTGGAGTTATTGTTATTGGTAGTATTATTAGAATTATTATTGGAGCTGTTATTGTTAATATTGGTGTTGTTGATTGCGGTAGAACTATTCCCGTCACTATGATTGACATTGTTGGTTGAAGAGGCAACATTGCTGTTTCCTCCACCACCATTATTTATATCAATATTGGTATTAGAGGCATTTACCTGATTATTGGAGGTTCCCTGGTTATTACTGTTACTATTGTCTGATGCAGGATTGTCCGGAGAGTTATTGTTTGATGAATTATTCTCGAAAGTTGGATTATTACCTACTATAACTATGTTATCTTTATTTATAGCATCAAAAGGATTGGCTGTGATATAAAATAAGACATCATTAAAATCATTGTCGCTTCCCTGATCTCTTCTGGTATCTTCAAATCCAAGAATTAATTTGTTGCTGCCAGATAAATTTAAAAGGACTGTATGAGCCTTATCTGTTTCTTTACTTTCGGGATTAAAAGCAGCGTTGGAAAAAATAAGGTAGTTTCCTTTTGTAACCCTTTCATTTCTCCAACCGTCCGCAATCAGAAACCAACCTATTCCTGTATTAGGGGTAAAGTTTCCTATTTTAACAGTATTTCCCGGATTCAGATTACCTCCTCCTCCAACTTGTGATGCATTTGGGAAAATTATAAAATAGTCTTTTATATCAGTAACAGAGCGGGGAGGATTATTTATATCATAAGTGTAAAAACCCAGACTATTTTTCCACCCAGCCACTTCTCCGACAAACGTAATCCAGACATCAGCTTGTTTGAAAAGCTTTAGATCTGTTTCAGCCTGTTTGGAAATATATTCAGGGTGAAATTGAGGTACAGGTTTCCTGTCCGGTAATGCATCATTTATTTGTTTTAGTAATGACTGATCCGGAGTAATTGTGGTTGTTTCCAGGTATTTAGGAATTCCTTGCTGGTCAAAGGATCCCAAATATTTAAAATTTTGCGCAAATGCAAAATTGGTTATAAGCGAGAATGGAACAAGCCATTTTAAAAAAGATGTTCTATAAAGCATAAATGCGTATAAGACTAAAGATGAGTTAGTTTATACGCATAATTTTATAAAAAAGATTGTTCTGACTTTTCTTAATCCTGAAAGAGAAAATAAAAGAGTAATGCAGGCTTAATATTATTCGTAACTGATAATCTCCTGTATGTTTACCTTCATTTTGCCGGCCATTTCATCAAAAGGCAGGTCATTAAGGTCTTTACCGAATGGCTCTTCTATTTCTTCTGCAGTAAGAACGATACTCATCATGATGTAATATAGAATTATTTCCAGGGGTAAGGCTCCCCAGCCAAGATCATGAGAAAGACCTATAGGTAAAAGGATTACATAAATGTTAATGAAGAATTTAAGAAGCAATCCGTAAGCAATGGGAATAGGAGTGTTTCTTATTCGTTCACATTTTCCGCAAATGTCTATCAGGGTATTAATTTTAGTAACAAGAAGATATTGCTGCATATCTGTCAGGATCTTCTCTTTCCAGAGAATTTCAATTCTTGACATAATAAGGTTAGCAATTGCAGAAGGTTTATGCTGAGCCTGTTCAATTATTTTGTAGTCAGCATCTTCAAGTTCCTGCATATCTTTCATTTTTACTCCATTTCTTAAGTGCTCTTTAAGAGCATATATGAAGCAGGTAAGTAAGGTGGCAATTCTTGTTTTTTCCTTACTTCCAGGAGGTAGAAACCCATTAATATCAATAGCGAAATTTCTGGAAATGTTTACAAGGGCCCCAAGTTCTTTTCTTGCTTCCCACCATTTGTCATATGCAGTGTTGTTTCGGAAAACAAGAAGTAAACCCAGTGCAGCTCCCATATAGCCAGGCAGGGCATTACTTATCTGGATATGAAAGATATCTTTCTGCTCCATATAAAGTAATATAGCTGTAACGGCAGTAATGTATACAAGCCCCTTTAATAGTCTTTTGATTAAAGAACTTTTGAAGGAAAATAATAATCTTATGTCGTTTGGGCTATACTTGATACCTAGAAAACGTTTCATCAGATTTTCTCTTTATTCATTACTTGTGCCTGTCCATCAATAATGACCTTACCAGTTTCTTTGTCAAGGACTTTGGTTTCAATGACTGCCTGATGTTTGTCTCTGTTTATTTCCAGAACTGTCAGTACTGCTTCATAGGAAGTGCTGGCATACATTGGGCGTTTGAAGTTTACTTCCTGTTTTAAGTAAATTGTTCCTTCGCCTGGGAAATTCATTCCAAGTATTTTAGAGAAAATACTGGTACCTAGGATACCATGAACGATAGGCTTTTTAAAAGCGGTTTTAGAAGCATAGTCAGCGTCCAGATGTACAGGATTATGATCTCCTGACACCTCGGCGAATCTGATTACTTGTTCCTGTGTAAATGAAAACACCTCGGAATAAACCTGACCCGAATCAAGCATAATTAACCGATTGTTTTCTTAAGCGCATTCACAAGCTCTTCCGTTTTTTCAACAGAATAAGCCGGGAAGTTCGCTATTCTTATTTGTTTTTCTTTATAGCTACTGTAACCACTTCCTACTGCAAGGTCAAATTGTTCCAGTTTCTTGTTCACTTCAGGAGCAGGTATGGCAGTATTGGCAACTATGGTAGTTTTAGATCTGTGAGCCGGATCTTCAACGCCGAAAGAAAAGTTGTTGCTGTCTTTTATATAATTATAAAGCATATCAGCTTTTACTTCAGTTTCTTTTCTGATGGTAGCAATACCTTTCTTATTCATATCCTCGATTACTTTGCCCAGCAGGAATATATTCCAGACATTTGGAGTTTCCGGTGTCTGGTTATCTTTTGCTTTGCTGAGAATAGAAGATATAGTATGATAGGTTCCTGTGAGCACTTTTTTCGCTTCCAGTTGCTTAGCCTTTTCAATAACTCTGTCATTCAGAATCCACACTCCAAGTCCTGCAGGAAGGCCAAAACATTTCTGCACCGAGAAAAAGGTTGAATCTATTTTAGTAAAGTCAAACTCCGGGTAAGGGAGAGAAGAAACTGCATCAACAAATAACAGTGCTTCTTTATTTTTCTCTCTTATTTTATTGATATCTGCTACAGGCATAGATACACCTGAGCTGGTTTCATTCTGGGTAAGACAAATGGCTTCTGTTTCAGCAGGTATTTCAAACTTTTCAGGATAGAACCCTTTTCCGAATGCAGCTTCTTCTTTGAAAGCCTTTTTGCCAAGCTCTCCTGAAAATTCATAGAACCTTTTTGAGAAACTACCATTTACACAGTGAAAGCTTGTGTGCTCTACACAGTTCTGAATAATTCTTTCCCAGATTTCAGTAGCACTGGAAAGAAAGAATATCTGATAGTTATCAGGTATGTTCAAAAGGGTTCTGAGTCCGTCTGTTGTATGTTTGTACAACTCCTGGAATTGCTTGCTTCTGTGAGATATAACTCCGATTTTTTGCTCCAGTGCAGTTTGAACGTGCGCTGGTACTGTCGGGTATAGCTCCGATGGCCCTACCGTGAAAAATGTCTTCTTTACCACTGTTGTTATTAATACAATATTCTAAATTTGATTGTGTTGTTGATAGCTTTAAGCTCCTGTATTACTTGCTTATCATATTCCTTATTGATGTCTGTAATCACATATCCGACAGTCTCATTGGTTTTAAGATACTGACCAAGAATATTGATATTGTGTTTAGCAAGCACATTATTGATTTGTGCAAGTATACCAGGTACGTTCTCATGCAGGTGAATAAGTCTGTGCGCATTATTCAATTCAGGTAACTGAATATTTGGAAAGTTTACGCTTTGGAATGTATTTCCGGTATTGATATAGTCCAGTATTCTGTTTGGCACGAAGCTGGCGATATTGAACTGAGCTTCTTCTGTACTTCCTCCTATGTGAGGAGTCAGGATTACATTTGGAAGACCTCTTAGTTCATTTATAAACTCTTCGTTATTGTTTTTCGGCTCATAAGGGAAAACGTCTACGCTGGCGCCAAGGATTTTTCCACTCTTTAAATTCTCTGCCAAAACCGGAACATCTACTACATGACCACGGCTTAAGTTAAGGAATATTACGCCTTCTTTCATCAGGTCGAATTCCTTCTTGCCTATAAGATTTTTGTTGCTGGCTCTTCCATCAACGTGTAAAGAGATCACGTCAGCAAGGCTCAGCAATTCATTCAGACTAGAACATTTTTTAGCATTACCAAGTTGAAGTTTTTCCACTATGTCATAATAGTAAACTTCCATACCCATAGATTCCGCAAGAACAGAAAGCTGAGATCCAATATTTCCATATCCAACGATACCTAATTTTTTACCTCTTATCTCATAGCTGTTTTTAGCAGATTTATCCCATTTACCTTGATGCATTTTATTGCTTTTCTCAATGGTATTTCTGTATAGCATGATGATCTGTCCGATTGCAAGTTCCACAACACTTCTGGTATTGCTGTATGGAGCATTGAACGCCGCTACACCACGTTGCAGGCAAGATTTAAGATCTATCTGGTTTGTACCGATGCAAAATGCACCAACTGCGATAAGCTTATTGGCACTTTCGAGTACTTTTTTAGTTAATTGTGTTTTTGATCTGATACCAAGTATAGAGACGTTTTTAATACGTTCACAAAGTTCATCTTCATCAAGGCCGCTTGAAATCACTTCAACTTTATAACCTTCGCTTTTGAATAATCTTAAAGCTTCCGGGTGAATGTTTTCAAGAAGCAAGACACTTATTCTGTTTTTAGGATAAGAAATTGCCATTGGAAGGTTGTTCTGATAAAGGAATTCATCAAAGCTCGGAGCGATGTGCTCTGCTTTTGCAAGTACAGCGTCTCTTTCAATATTCTCTGTAAATGCGTAAAATTTATTCGCAAGACCAGCTTCTTTGATTTCGTAATCAGTATATCCATCACCGATTACATATACATCACCTTTTAGGTTTAAAGCTTTCAGTTGTTGAATTTTACCTTTGTCAAGACAAAGTACATTGTTTTTGTCAAACCCTGTAATATTACCTTGTTCATCATACACAAAAGTATTGGCGTAAATATTTTCTTCTTTTATTCCGAATTCAGTAACTATAGGGGTAATGAATTCTTTGAAGCCACTGGATACAATAAGAATATTATCAGAAAAGTCTTTGAAAAACTCTCTGTTTCTCTTCACTGATTCAGAAACCTTGGTTTTAAGCCTTGAAATTAGAGGAGTAAGGTGTCTTTTATTAGCTCTTAACAACTCAAGTCTTCTTGTAAGATTCTGAGTGAACGACGCTTTTCCCTCCATTCCGCTGTTTGTCAGCTCGACGATTTCTTTTAAAATTTTATCTTTTTGCGGATCACCGTCAAGTGAAATATCTCCCAGTTCGTCAAGAGCTTCTACTTGTGTGAAAGTGCTGTCAAAATCGATGATGAAATACTTAATATTCTCCATTTTGTTTCCCCAGAAAATTTTTAAGGCACTAATTTCTTTAATTTTTACCAATAATGGAATTTAAAAAAGCTTTTATTTTAATTCTTGCAGTCAAATCTAAATTATAAATAAGGGCTAAAAATCTATTTTCTCCTTATGATAAATTATTTCTGCATCATTGTTTTGTTGCAAAGCAAAGTTTCCAGATTCGTTCAATGTGAAAACAAAAAGGAAGGGGAAAACCTTCCTTTTTTCTTAGTGATTGTAAATCAGTATTTTAAAATCTTTCTTTCTTTTTCCCTGCTGTCGCAGTTTTAAATTGTGCTATGTTAATAAAGTCTTTGAATTCCAGATCTGTTTTAGCTTTCTCGCAGTAGGCTGGATTGTCCTCACATGCCCTTTGTAGATTTTCTGTCACCATTTCTTCATTATTGGTCCTCGCTCCAACTACAGCTAATGCATAAAAACCATTTGGGTCATCCGGATTGGTATTGGTGTAGCTGTTCAGATCTTTTTCTGCTTGGGGGTAGTCCTTTAAAAGCAATGATACGACCCCCTTGTTATATTTTACTTCAGGTAATTTTTCTTCAGCAAGTTTAAATTCAGCTAAAGCTTTTTCATATTCACTTAATTTAGCATATGCAAGCCCCAGATTATAATGAGCTTCCGGACTTTTTTTCTCTTGAAGTGACAATTTCAGGTATTTGATCGCTTCTTCGTAGTTGCCCTCCTTCATATAAATAAGACCCAGATTGTTTAACATGCAATGATTGTGAGGATTTTTCTCCAATTCAGCAAGGTAATGCTCTCTGGTGTTTTCTGCCTTGGCTTTTCCTTCTGGGGAATTTATATTTAATGAATTATCCAGGGCAAATGTATCCGGTTGGGGTATTTTGTAGAAGGCAAGAAACATTGTCTTTTTACCCTTATGGTTAAAATTGCCCGCTTCCTGATCTATCCATTCACCCTCTTTGAATACTTGGTTCACAGGCATCTCTGCAGTTGTCTGACTCGCTTCTGCAATCGTGTCTTCAGCTGTAAGGTGTGAACCAGATACGATAATATTGGTCCTTCTTAAAGGAGCCAGGTAAGGTACCAGCTTATCCATTCCTCCTGCAATCTTTAAGATTTCTTCTTCCTTAAGATCTGAATCAAGGTCAGATCCTGCTATATCTATAATTTCTCTTTTCTGATCGATGCTAAAATCTGAATGTTTAATACTTTGCTGGAGTCCTTCCCAATCTTCTGCTACAATGCTGACCTTGATCTTATTTTTTATTTTTTCATAAAGTGAAGGGGAAGTTGCTTTAATTTCATCTTTGACAAGTTGTTCAAGTTTGATAGCTCTTTCTTTTGCAAGGAGTTCATTCCTTTCCAACTTGCCTTCAGGAGATGCAAAACCTTTTATTTCAATAGAAGAAATATCCTGCTGATCAGAAATAAAGCTCCTGAATGTTGAATAATCGGATTTTTCCATTGACTGAGCATTCAAATCATAGATGTTTTTTGGAAAGTTAAATTGAGCTATAAGTTTAAGTGCTTCTTTTTTTTCCGATTTCAAAGGAAGAAAATATCCGTCAGAACTTAGCAGTTCTCCACTTTTCAGACAACAGTATGCCAGGTTCTCTAATGTCTTAAATTCATACTCATCAGCATTTTTATCGAAATAGTATTGTCTTGCACTCATGTATTTACCCATCATATCAGGATGGAATGGTGCTGAAAAAATAAAGGTACAATCGGCATCAGTGGGTACATCCACTTCACATTTTACACCGTCTACTGCAATGGTATCTAAATGATAACCAGCGATTTCTGGTACAATATAATATTCAGATTTGAACTCCAGTCCAGAGTTTTCGGGAATGATTACCTGGGCATTGAATCTTATACTATCACCATGAACTTCCAGTAGTCCAGGTTTTACTTCTACTGTTGCTCCTTCAAATTTTTTTTTCTCCGTGTTTTTGCAGCTTTCCAGGAGTCCAAGCGAAACTAATAAAATAAAATAATAGACGACCTTTTTCATGCACTTCTCCATCTTTAAGTCTGTGTAAGTTTAACTGTCCCTAAAAATGGAATGTTATTGAATGAAAATTTGTTAAGTATAATTTGTTGATTTGTTGTGTATTGCAGATGTAATGATGGGAGGGGAAGTTTGCAAAAAGATAAAAAGATTAAAGTAAAGGAGTAGATTCATGTATAAAACAAAAAAGGCCGAAACGAAATGTTCTGGCCTTTATATTTTGTGGTTTAAAAACCAACGTTATTTAAGATTCATATCATTGATAACGTTTTCAATCTTCTTGTCAAGTTCAATGTTTACTTTGTCGTAATCTTCTTTTTTACTCAAAGGTGTATTTACACTAATGTAGAACTTAATTTTTGGTTCTGTGCCTGAAGGTCTTGCAGAAACAAGTGTTCCATCCTCTGTCAAGAATTGAAGAACATTTTCTTTCGGCAGATTGGTAGGGGTTTCCTTGCCTGTTTTAAGATCTTTGATGGTTTGTGCCTGGTAATCTTTCAGCTGAATCAAGGCAGAACCTGCAACGACTTTAGGAGGGTTGTTTCTAAGGTCTTTCATCATTTGCTGTATCTCTTCAGCTCCTGATTTTCCTTTTTTGGTAAGTGAGATAAGTTTTTCTTTATAGAAACCATATTTCACATACATGTCACGCATCATGTCAAATAAGCTAACCCCCTTGTCTTTGGCATAAGCCGCCATTTCAGCAATAAATGCACAAGATGAGATAGCATCTTTATCTCTAACCTGATCTCCAACAAGGTAGCCATAGCTTTCCTCTCCTCCTCCAATAAACAATTCTTTACCTTCAAGTTCTCCGATCAGTGCTGCTATATATTTAAATCCGGTAAGTGTATTATAGCATTTAACTCCATTATCAGCAGCAATTTTATCTATCAGATAGGTGGTAACGATTGTCTTAACTATAAACTCTTTTCCTTTTATCTTTCCTGCATCTTTCCAGGCATTGATGAGATAATTCAAAAGTAAGCTTCCTGTCTGATTACCATTAAGTAATTGGAATTCACCTTTGTGGTTTTTTACCGCAATACCTACACGGTCAGAATCAGGGTCCGTGCCCATTAGAATATCAGCATCAATCTCTTTTGCCTTTTTTAATGCAAGTGAAAGGGCATCCGGTTCTTCAGGATTAGGATAAACAACAGTAGGGAAATTGCCATCCGGCTTAGATTGCTCTTCAACAACATTGATGTTGGTAAAACCGAATTTTTTCAATACATCCGGAACCAGCACAATACCTGTTCCGTGGATAGGAGTGAAGACAATTTTTAGGTCCTTTTGCCTCTTGATAGCATCTTTGGAAATAGACAAAGAATGGATCATATCAAGGTATTTACTGTCTACCTCTTCGCCTATAATTTCAATAAGTGCATCATTTCTTTGGAATTTGATATCGCTTACGTCTTTAATGTTCTGTACTTCTGTGATGGTATTCTTGTCATGAGGAGCAATCATCTGAGCGCCATCTTTCCAGTAAGCTTTATATCCGTTATATTCTTTCGGATTGTGAGATGCTGTAAGCACCACACCTCCATGGCATCCAAGTAATCTTACTGCGAAAGAAAGCTCTGGTGTAGGTCTGAGTGCCTTGAAAAAATAAACTTTAATGCCATTTGCAGAGAAAACCTCCGCAGTGATTTTAGCAAAGTAATCGCTGTTGTTTCTGCTGTCGTGAGCAACAGCAACTTTTAGTTGCTCTCCCGGAAAGCTTTTCTTCAGGTAATTGCTTAAGCCTTGAGTGGCCATCCCGATTGTGTATTTGTTCATTCTGTTTGAACCAACACCCATAATACCTCTGAGTCCACCAGTACCGAATTCGAGATCTTTGTAAAAACTGTCGATCAGCTCGTCTTCCTTTCCTCTTTTAATAAGACCTTTGATTTCATCTTTCGTCTGACTATCATAGTTGCCATTCAGCCACTGATTAATCCTGTCTTTCGTTGCTTTGTCGATTTTTGTTGACTCAATTAATGTGCCTTCCATATTATTTTTCAAAAATTGTGTTTTATAAAAAGATCTGCTCTCAAATTAAGAACAATGCAAGAATATTAAACTCTTTTTTACGAAAATAGTTAAGGGCTGGTTTAATTTTTTGTAAAAATTAAATTTTAAAAAGATTACGTTTACTTTTTTTAATTAAAATTTATTTTGAGATGTATTTTTGAATAATTTGCAGTCCTTAATTTTAATGAAACTGAATTAGGTCTTATGGACACGTTACAACTCAATAAAGCACTGAATGCAATTGTAGAAAAGAAGAACCTTCTTGGAACTTTATCTTATGATGATAAGAAGTATGATAAAATAGAAGAAGAGCTTCATGATCTTGAAGATGACTTTATGGACAATTTTGGAGATGACCTTGAAGAAATATTACAAGATGTACATGATGAAAAGTGTCCTGATAATGAGGTTCTTATGCCAATAGCTTACTTGGCTAATAAGTATAAGGAAGTTGGTAAAAATGCTGACGGATCTAAAATCTATGAAGCGCTTCCTAAAGAAGGTGTAATGGTGGATGTTGATGACTTTGCAGGAAAGGATACAAGACTTGTGCTAATCCCCAACCCGACAAGACTCGAACTGATCATAGATGGGAAGAAAAAAGTGGTGCTTTGGGAAGCAGGTAAAAGTAATAAGTAATAAGTTTTAAGCTTAAAGTTAAAAGTTTATCAATACAAATAATGAAAGTAAACTGAACTTTTAGATTTTGTCATCCCGAGGAACGAGGGATCTGTGTTTCTTTGAATCTCAGATCCTTCGCGGGGCTCAGGATGACAAAGTAAATGTTTATTAAAGGCTATAGCCTAATTTTTTTCTGACTCTTTCGAGGACTGAATGTGCTATGGAAGAAGCTTTTTCTGCTCCGATTTTTAACCTGTTTTCAATCTCTCCTTTGTCATTCATAAATCTGTTAAAGTCTTCTCGTTCTTTAGCATAGGTAGAAACAATAGTGTCAAAAAGCTCTTGTTTTGCATGACCGTAACCATAACCTCCTGCCTCATATTTTCCTCTTACTTGTTTTATATGATCTTCAGAAGCAATGAGCTTAAATATGTTAAACACATTGCAGGTGTCAGGATCTTTTGGTTCTTCCAGACCTTTGCTATCTGTAACTATGGTTTTTACTTTCTTCAGAAGTTCTTTATCCGGTAAAAAGATATCTATATAGTTATCACGCGATTTACTCATCTTATTTCCGTCTGTTCCTGGCACGATCATGACTTGCTCATCCGTTTTGGACTGCGGAAGAACGAAGGTCTCGCCATAAGTTTTGTTAAAGGTCGTTGCAATATCTCTTGTAATTTCAAGATGTTGCAGCTGATCTTTTCCTACCGGGACAATCTCAGCATCATAAAGTAGGATATCAGCAGCCATCAGCACTGGATATGTAAAGAGTCCCGCGTTTACATCTGATAGTCTGCTCGATTTATCTTTGAATGAATGCGCATTGGCAAGCATTGGATAAGGAGTGAAGCAATTCAGATACCATGCAAGCTCACATACCTGAGGAACATCAGATTGACGGTAGAATATATTTTTATTGGTATCGAATCCAAAAGCAAGCCATGCCGCCGCTACTGCATAGGTGTTTTCTCTCCTTAGAACAGGATCTTTAATATTTGTAAGCGTATGAAGGTCTGCAATGAAAAATAAAGATTCGTTTTTTTCGTTTGCAGAAAGTTTGATGGCAGGTAATATTGCCCCTAATAGATTACCTAAATGAGGTTTACCTGTACTTTGAATACCTGTTAAAATTCTTGACATAATGCGGCAAAAATAGAAAAAAACTCCATTGGGAGCGAAATTTCTCTATAGGAACCCTTTATTATAGGATTAAAGTTCAGAAACAATAGAAAATTGCATAGTTTTTGACTTGATTGCGTAAATTAACGGATTCGTTTTTATTAAAAAATATAGTAGTTCAATATGAGACGTATAGCATTATTATCCTTCTTACTCTCCTTATCAGCGTTTCAGCTGTTTGCACAAAGTGGTAAGTTTGAATTTGAAGAAACTTCATATGATTTTGGAAATATTCATGAGGGAAATGGAAAAGTTTCCCACGAATTTAAATTTACAAATAAGGGGTCAGCTCCGCTTTTAATCACGAATATAGTGCCATCCTGCGGGTGTACCAGTCCGACATATCCAAAAGAGGCAGTAGCCCCTGGACAATCAGCTATAATAAAGGCAGAATTTGATCCGTTGGGAAGGCCTGGTGACATTCATAAAACACTTACCATTGAAGCCAATACCGAACCTGCTACCACTGTTCTTTATATTACAGGAATGGTAATCCCCAAGCCGAAATCTCTGGCAGAAGAATTTCCGGATTCGCTGGGAAGTATAAGATTGGCATCTAGATATATGAGCCTGGGAGGAATAACTAATAAAGAGCCTGTTACAAAAGAATTTGGGGTCTATAATGATGGTGATGCTGCGGTTACCTTTAAACCTGTTGAGGGGTTGGATAAACACATGAAGGTTGACTTTGAACCAATAATCCTGCAACCTAAACAAAAGGGAATTATCAGAATAACCTATGATGCCAAAGCCAAGAATGATTTTGGAGGTGTGACAGACAATTTCCAGCTTGTTTCGGATGATAAAAATGGCACTAAGACTGCAATAACTGTAAATGCTACCATCAACGAATACTTCCCTCCAATGGATGAGGTTCAGATAGAACAATCGCCTCGACTGGAGTTTAGCAAGACTGTTCATGATTTTGGATCTGTGAAATCTGATAAAATTGTAACTACAGAATTTGAATTTACCAACACCGGAAAGCAGGACTTGATCATTAGGAAAGTGAAATCCAACTGTAGTTGCATAGTTACCACACCTCCTAAGACTGCAATAAAGCCGGGTGCAAAAGGAAAAATTAAAGTTTCTTATAACTCAGCAGGAAGGGAAGGGGCAGAAAGTAAGACAGTGACTGTATACAGCAATGACCCGAGGGGAGCAAATCAGGCACTGGTAATAAGAATGAAGGTAGGGCAGGAATAAAAGAAAGCTCAAAATGAAAAGGGATCAAGTGATTGGTCCCTTTTTAATTGGGATTTTTTCATCAGATTTTGAGAAGTTAAAACAATATGCCCTTTAAAATTTTATCATAAGACTAAAACAAAAGAATTAGAATTAATACGTTTTCATTTGATTAATTAACTTAGCATTTCAATTTTTGCAGTAGAATAAAGGAGTTTATATGGTACGAATAACTGTTATTGTTGCATTTTTAATTTTCCTAAAGTTTCAGCTTTTTGCTCAGACGGGGGTAATTCAGTTTGAAGAAACTACTTTCGATTTTGGTTCAATCAACGAAGAAAAAGGACCGGTTTCTCATGAATTCAAATTTACCAACAAGGGATCTGCACCTCTTGTAATCAGTGAAGTAAGAGCGTCTTGCGGGTGCACTACTCCAGCCTGGACGAAAGAGCCTGTGCTTCCAGGACAGACAGGTGTGGTCAAAGCGCAGTTTGATCCTAATAACAGACCTGGTGCTTTCAATAAATCGTTAACAATAACGGCTAATACAGAACCAGCAACGAATGTTGTATTCATTAAAGGAACAGTGATTCCTAAACCTAAAAGCCCGGCAGATGAATTTCCGGATACACTTGGAAGTCTCAGAGTTACTTCAAGATATATGAATCTGGGAGGTTTGACTACTAAAGAACCTGTGGTAAAGGAATTCGGAATATATAATGATGGAACTACTCCTGTTACCTTTCAGCCAGCTCAGTCGGTACCCAAACACATGAAAGTAGTTGTGGAGCCTGCTACACTTCAGCCAAAGCAAAAAGGTATTATTAAAATTACTTATGATGCTAAAGCGAAAAATGATTTCGGTTATGTACATGACAATTTCATTCTTGTTTCTAATGATAAGAAAGGTGGAAAGAGAAATATCAATGTAGTGGCAACAATTAATGAGTATTTCCCTCCTATGAATCCAGAGCAATTGGCCCTGGCACCTCGGTTATCATTTGATAAAACAGTCCATGATTTTGGTTCTGTAAAAGAAGGAACTACTTCAGAAACAGAATTTGAATTTACCAATACCGGTAAGCAAGATCTTATCATCCGCAAAGTAAAAGCAAGTTGTGGATGCACTGCCGGAACACCGGAGAAAACGCTTTTAAAGCCAGGAGAAAAAAGCAAGATCAAAGTCACCTTCAACTCAGCAGGAAGAGAGGGTATGGAGACTAAAACTGTAACGATCTATAGCAATGATCCTCAGGGCTCAAATCAGACTTTGACGATAAAGGCTAAGGTGGGCAAGGAGTAGAGGAAGTTTGATAGGGATTTGATACAATCGATAACACATTTAAATTAAATAAAAAGGGAACAATTCAATTTTGATCGTTCCCTTTTTATTTACTATTCTTAATTCCTTTCCAGTATCAACCTGTAAAAGGTAATAGCTTCCATATAATTTTTAGTACTTATTCTTTCATTGTTCCCGTGGATTCTTTTCAAATCATCTTTCTGAAGGTCCCATGGATTAAACCTGTATATATTTTTACTGATACTCCTGTAATGCTTGGAGTCTGTTGTTGCCAGCATTAGATACGGTGAAACCACAGCCTGTGGAAAGACTTCAGAAACTGATTGACTAATGAGTTTGAAGGCTTCATTATCCGTATCTGACACCTCTGAAGCTTCAATCTGATCAGGAAGTACTTTAAGTTTTATAGCTGGATTATTAATAGTTTTGGTAATGTAATCCAGTATATACTGAAGTGTATCTCCCGGAAGTGTTCTTAGGTTTACCACTGCTCTTGCTTTCATGGGAAGAACATTTTCCTTTGTTCCTGCATCAAAGATAGTAGGAGCCATAGTGGTTCTTACAGAAGCATTGGTACTTTCAGTTTTTTCCATCTGACTTGTTATAACCGGCTTCAATAGTTTATAGTTGGCAAAAACAATCTTCATTGGAAACTCCATTTCAGGGGCTGTGAACTTAAAAAGCTTTTCTGTTGCACCGGCAATTTTTGCAGGAAAAGGATGTTTCTGAAGCTCTGCTATTGCTTCACTTAATAGTCCTACAGAGGTTTTGGGAGGAGGCATAGAGCTATGTCCTCCGTCTGTTTCAATAGAGAGTTCAATACTTAAATAACCTTTTTCTGCAATGCCGATCACTGCTACAGGAGCTTTTACACCTGGCATGATGCCATGAATGATGGTTCCTCCTTCATCCAATACATAATCAAAAGTGATCCCGCGACTTTTAAGAATTTCAGCCATCTTCCTGTTTCCATTATCACCACCCAGTTCTTCATCATGGCCGAAGGCAAAATAGATAGACCTTTTAGGCTGATAATTTTCTTTCAGAAGAGATTCAACAGATTCAAGGATTGCAAGTAAAGCGCCTTTATCGTCCAGTGTTCCCCTTCCATAGATATATCCGTTATGTAAATCCCCAGAGAAAGGTTCTTTCTCCCATTCTCCTGCAGGGGGTACAACATCCTGATGAGCCATCAGAAGGATAGGAGCAAGTTGTTTTTCTTTGCCTTCCCACTGAAAGAGAAGACTAAGGCCATGATTTTCTTTCTTTAGCTTACTATGTACTAAAGGAAATTTCTGTTCGAGAAATTGATGAAACTCCAGGAACATAGAAGTATCGGTCTTCCCACTCTCATGTGAAACTGTTTGAATCTGCAACCCTTTACTTAATCTGGTCAAAGCAGATGTGTCAGAATATAGTCTGGCCTGCTGTATGTTTTTTGGTTGCATGCTTTTTAAAGTGAAAGTATTAAAAAGCAGAACTGCCACTACCAGTATTACCAGTAGTAGCAGTATAATGACGATAGTTCTCATATCTTATTTAAAAGCAGAAATACCTGTAATGTCACTACCTGTTATAAGCTGATGGATATCATGTGTTCCTTCATAAGTGATAACAGATTCAAGGTTCATCATATGGCGCATAATCGGGAATTCGCCTGTAATCCCCATACCACCAAGGATTTGTCTCGCCTCGCGTGCAATGGTAATAGCCATATGAACATTATTCCTTTTAGCCATACTGATCTGTGGAGTTGTAGCTTTACCTTCATTTTTCAATGTGCCTAGTCTCCATGCAAGCAACTGTGCCTTCGTGATCTCTGTAATCATTTCGGCCAGTTTCCTTTGAGTCAGCTGAAAGCCTGCAATAGGTTTACCAAATTGATGTCTTTCAATGGAATACTTTCTTGCAGTCTCATAGCAATCCATTGCTGCGCCGATTGCTCCCCAGGCAATACCATATCTTGCGGAGTCCAGACATCTGAGAGGTCCGCTAAGTCCGTCAGCATGAGGGAGTAGGTTTTCTTTAGGTACTTTTACATTATCGAAAACAAGTTCTCCGGTAATACTTGCTCTCAAAGACCATTTATGGTGTGTTTCAGGAGTGGTAAAACCTTCCATTCCTCTTTCAACAATAAGACCTTTAATGCGGCCTTCCTGGTTCTTAGCCCAAACAACTGCAATGTCAGCTTTAGGTGAATTAGTAATCCACATTTTGGCGCCATTCAGAAGATAGTGATCTCCCATATCTTTGAAGTTTGTAACCATTGCAGAAGGATTAGAGCCATGGTCTGGTTCTGTGAGTCCAAAGCATCCGAGAAATTCACCTGATGCGAGTTTGGGAAGAAACTTTTTCTTTTGTTCTTCAGAACCGTACTTGAAGATCGGAAACATTACTAATGAGCCTTGAACAGAAGCAGTACTGCGCATTCCGGAATCACCTCTTTCGATCTCCTGCATCATTAATCCGTAAGAAATATAATCAAGCCCGCCACCACCATATTCCTGAGGTATTGTAGGACCAAAAGCTCCCACTTCTCCGAATTTTTTAACAATTGATTCAGGAAAATACGCTTTCTGAGCACAATCTTCAATGATGGGTATAATTTCCCTGTTTACAAAGTCCCTGATCGCTCCTCTCACAAGCTTCTGCTCGTCAGTCAAAAGATCATCTATTTGATAATAGTCAGGCGCATGAAAATCTGTTCTTGCCATGAGAAGTTATTGTTTTAAAAAAATTAAATGATCAAATTTACAACCTACTAACGCATTTAATGTTCCTAAGATGCAGAATCCTGAAAAAGAAACCAAAATACAAGAACTTTTAAAGCTCCTGGAAGATAAATATGCCAAAGAAGGGCAGGATCTGACAGTACACCTGGAAGGCCTCCTTAATTCTAAATACCTCAATTACTGGGATTACATTCATCTTGACGCGTTATTGAATCTTCAGGTGCCCAAGACAGATTATTCAGATGAGCTGATGTTTATCATTTATCATCAGATCACTGAGCTGTATTTTAAAATGATTCTGCATGAGATCAATAATATCAGAAAACAGGAAATTATTGATAAGGAATCTTTTTTTCATCGGTTAAACAGGGTCAATTGGTTTTTCGGACAGCAGATACAATCGTTTGATATTATTTCGATTGGAATGGAGCAGGAACAGTTTCTGAAATTCAGAACTGCTTTACATCCGGCAAGTGGTTTCCAGTCTGTCCAATACAGAATGACAGAAATTGCATCTACAGATTTTATCAACCTGGTGAGCAAAGATCACAGAGATGATTTTCATGATTATTCTACCATAGATCAGATGTTTGAAAAGATCTATTGGAAAAAAGGAGCTATAGACGTAGCTACAGGCAGAAAGACTCTTACCCTAAAGCAATTCGAAGAAAAATACAGTGAAGTTTTGATCAGGTTTGCCAATGATTGTGTTTCTACAAACCTTTGGTCCATCTTCAAGCGGTTACCTTTTGAAGCCCAGGAAGATGAAAGGTTAATATCAGAGATGAGGAAATATGATACTTATGCAAATATCAACTGGCCTTTGGCACACTACAAATATGCAGTTAGTTATTTGATAAGATCTAAGCAAATTGTGCCGTCTACAGGCGGAACCAATTGGCAGAAGTATTTACCTCCAAGATTTCAAAAACAGATATTCTTCCCATCTCTGTGGTCTGAGCAGGAATTGCAGGATTGGGGAAAAAGCTGGGTGGAATCAGAAGTATTTGCACACCTGATGTAAAAATCATTGAAAGCCTGAATTATAACATGTAATTCAGGCTTACTTTTGCGTTTAAGCTTAAAAAAGTAGTTTGTGAAATATTATATTCTATTTTTCTTAACGTTTATTTTTTTTCTCTCTCACCTACATGGTCAACATATTCAGGTACAAACCTGGTATGACCAGAAAAAAACACTTTTGAAAGAAGATTATTTTGTGAAATCTTCAAATACTACTGTTCTCGATAGCCTTTATGTCTCTTACTATCAGAATGGAAGAGTAAAATCAAGAGGTCATTATACTCAGGGCAAAGCCAATGGAACATGGGAATATTTTTATGAGAATGGTAATCCTAAAATGAAAGGAGAGCTAAAAGATAATATTAATCAAGGTTACTGGACCTATTACTATGAAAATGGAGGCATTAACATGGAAGGTGAAGTAATTAAAGATCAGCGTGAGGGGCAGTGGAAGTTTTACTACGAAAATGGAAATATAAAATCAGAAGGGCTTTACAGGAAAAATTTGAAAAATGGTCCCTGGAAGTATTATTATGAGGATTCAAAAAGTAAGGGAACAGCTTATTTTCAGGATGATAAAGGGAAGTTTATGGAGTTTTATCCTGATGGAACCATTAAGAGTAAGGGGGAAATTGCAAATGGTAAAAGCAATGGCCTGTGGAAATATTACTTTGAAGATGGCTCTTTAAAATCTGAAGGATATGAGAAGAACGGCCAGAAAGAGGGGATGTGGAAGTTTTATCACAAAAACGGAACTGTTTCAAGTGAGGGGATCTTTGAAAAAGGAATACCAGAAGGGAATTGGAAGTATTTTTATGAAAATGGAGCTTTAAGTTCTGTAGGGGATCAAAAGGAAGGTAAGAAGGATGGTTACTGGAAATTGTATTACAATAACGGAAACTTTAAAGGGGAAGGGAATTTTGTGAGGGGAGAAGGTCCTTACAAAGAGTACTATGAAAATGGAAAGCTGAAAATTGAAGGTCAGGTAAAAAATGACAAAAGTGAGGGGCCATGGAAATATTATTATGAAAATGGCAAGCTAGAGGGAAGTTGTTATTTTAATCAGGGGGAAGGAAATTATACAGGATATTACGAATCCGGAAATAAAAAAATGGAAGGTCGTATTGTGGACGGTAATAAAGTGGGAATATGGACTTTATATAATGAAAATGGCCATCTTGCTGGTTATTACAGAACTTATTACGAAAATGATCTTCCGGTTTTTAGAGAAATAAAGGATAGTTTGGATAAAATTAAAGGAGATACTGTTTCGCCTTCCAATAAGCCGAGATTAAAGATTCCAAGAAAGAGATCACGCTATTTTACACCAAAAGTAAATGAATATCAGGGATTCATTATAGCTTTTGGACCATTAGGAGTCGCTAAAAAATTAATCATTGGTAGTCAGTCCAG
Organism: Sporocytophaga myxococcoides; assembly: GCF_000775915.1. NCBI lineage: Bacteria > Pseudomonadati > Bacteroidota > Cytophagia > Cytophagales > Cytophagaceae > Sporocytophaga > Sporocytophaga myxococcoides. The sequence continues at coordinate 140,690 of NZ_BBLT01000004.1, read as the reverse complement.
CGCTATTCCTTTTTCTGTAGAATACTATTTTCAGGAGAGGCTGGGATATGAATTAGGTTATGTCCTCATCAGGGACCCTTTTTTCAAAAGTTCGCATGAATATAATGTACTTTATAAAAGGGGAAATGCCTTCTATTTAAGGCAAAAGTTTTATCAGAGAGACAATGATAATGGTATGTTGTATTTTGGTCATGAAATAAGATATAGTAAAATAGATAACACTGTCAATAAAACAGGAATTCCAGGAACAAATCATTCAAAGGGGGTAACACTCTCCCAGAGTATCATGGAATATTCAATTCTTGTTGGAGATAGATTGTCTAAAGATGCGAGAAAAAAGGGCTGGACTGTAGATGTTTTTGCAGGGATAGGAATAGGTTACAGGCTTATTTCCAGAAATTGGAATCCTTCTGTTGATAATTATGAAAAAGATTTTCTTAGTGTTAAGGGCAGAGGAGTTACTATTCCGTTTCGCTTTGGTGTAAATATTGGCTACAGCCTTAAGAAGTAATAAGTGGTAAGTAATAAGTTTTAAGTTGAAAGCTTAAAGTTTAATGAGTTATAATCAGGGGACTCCCTGGCTTTTAAGGATAAAAACCTTACAGAATGAGACAAATAGTTGAATTAACTGTGCCTGTGCAGGTGGCAGAAAATCCTGATTTGCTGCATCAGGAAATTTTAAAAAAGGCCGGTATCTCTTCCGGGGAAAATGTGCTTTTCAGGCATCTGCGTCGCTCCATAGATGCCAGGAGTAGACAGGTTAAGATTAATTTTCAGACGGAAATTTTTGTAGATGAAGCCCCTGGTTCCCGGATCATCTGGAAGAAAGAGTTTCCTGATCTGACAAAAAAGCCTCAGGCTATTGTGGTTGGAGCTGGTCCTGCCGGACTTTTTGCTGCTATCAGACTTATAGAGCTTGGTATTAAACCTATTGTGCTAGAAAGAGGCAAGGATGTCCGCACCAGAAGACGTGACCTCGCAGCTATAAATAAAGATCACATTGTTAATCCTGAATCTAATTATTGCTTTGGAGAAGGAGGTGCAGGTACCTATTCTGACGGTAAACTTTACACCCGATCGGGAAAACGTGGTGATATAAGACGAATCCTGGAAATTCTCGTAGCCCATGGTGCTACAGAAGAAATTCTTATCGATGCGCATCCTCACATTGGGACTAATAAGTTGCCAATGGTTGTTCAGGAACTCAGAAATACAGTCATTGAAGCAGGAGGCGAAGTAAGGTTTGATTCAAAGGTAACAGATTTTGTTCTGGAAGGTGAGGAGGTAAAAGGTGTTGTATTAAGCAGCGGAGAACGTATACCAGGAATCGGAGTGATACTTGCTACAGGGCATTCTGCCAGAGATATTTTTTATCTTCTTCATGATAAAGGTATCATAGTGGAAGCTAAACCATTTGCACTAGGAGTGCGGGTGGAACATCAGCAAAGTTTGATAGATTCCCTTCAATACCACTGTGAGTTTAGAGGAGATTATCTTCCGGCAGCAAGTTATGCGCTGGTAAGTCAGGTACCGTTCCAGGGAGTTCAAAGAGGGGTATTTTCTTTTTGTATGTGTCCTGGAGGATTTATTGTTCCAGCAGCTACTGCTCAGGAAGAGATTGTTGTGAACGGCATGTCTCCATCCAGAAGGGATTCTAAGTTTGCAAATAGTGGCATTGTCGTATCTGTTGAAAAAGAAGAGTTTAAAGAATTTGAAAAGTTTGGCCCATTGGCGGGATTAGAGTTTCAGAAAAAAGTAGAAAGGCAAGCCTGGGTAATGGGAGGAAAGACTCAAACAGCCCCTGCCCAGCGACTCTCGGATTTTGTTCAGAAAAAAATATCTTCTTCCTTAATTGAAACATCTTATCAACCTGGATTAAAATCCTGTGAAATGGGGGATGTGTTGCCTCCTTTTATTGTTCAGAGATTAAGACAAGGTTTCAAGGATTTTGGTCAGAAAATGAGAGGATATCTGACCAATGAAGCTCAGATTGTAGGTGTTGAAAGCAGAACGTCATCACCGGTATCTATCCCGAGAAAAAAGGAGGAAAGGGAACATATACAGATCAAAAGATTGTTCCCTTGTGGTGAGGGAGCCGGATACGCAGGAGGTATTGTATCTGCTGCCATGGATGGCGAAAAATGTGCGGAAAGTCTTGCGGCAATTTATGGATCTAAGAATCATTGATTTTTGAATATTATGAATAAAAGAACTGTCATTTTGGGCGCTACCCCCGATTCATCAAGGTTTGCATATAAAGCAGCTCATATGCTGGTGAAATTCGGTCATGAAATATTTCCTGTAGGAATTAAAAAGGGTGAGGTTGCCGGAAAAACTATTATGAATGACAAGCCAGACATCGAAGAAATAGACACCATCACCTTGTATGTTGGTCCGCAGAATCAGACCAGTCTTTATGAATATATAATCAATCTGAAGCCCAAAAGGATTATATTTAATCCAGGTACCGAGAATGATGAACTGATTGAGTTGGCTCAGAAAAATAATATAGAACCAGTAATGGGGTGCACACTTGTGATGTTATCTGTAGGGACATATTAATGATCTGATAGATAGTTGGTTGGTTGTTTTGAAAACTTATTTCGCCCTGTTGATAAATATTTATCCATTCCTCCCTTATAAAGGCGAATAATCTAATTAAAAATTGTAAATTTACACTTTACAATACCCTTCTATAATGAGCGAAATTACTGATAAAGTGAGCAATTACTCAGCGGATAACATTCAAGTTCTGGAAGGCCTGGAAGCTGTTAGAAAGCGTCCGGCCATGTATATCGGAGATATTGGCGTTAAAGGTCTTCATCACCTTGTCTGGGAAGTAGTGGATAACTCCATTGACGAAGCCCTGGCAGGCTATTGTGATACGATAAATGTCACTATAAATGAGGATAATTCAATAACTGTTTCTGATAACGGTCGTGGTATTCCAACAGGAATTCACACTAAGGAAAACAGATCTGCACTTGAAGTCGTTATGACGGTACTTCATGCAGGAGGAAAATTTGATAAGGATACCTACAAAGTATCCGGAGGTCTTCACGGTGTGGGGGTTTCCTGCGTAAATGCATTATCTATCCATTTAAAAGTGACTGTTCACAGAGAGGGAAAAATTTTCCAGCAGGAATATTCAAAGGGTGTCCCTCAATATGCTGTAAAAATCATAGGAGAAAGTGAAAAAACAGGAACCACTGTTCATTTCATGCCTGATGATACGATATTTACAACAAAAGAATATAAATACGAAACCGTTGCAACCCGTTTAAGAGAATTGGCATTCCTTAATAAAGGAATTACAATTAACCTTACAGATACAAGAACGAAGGGAGAAGACGGGACTTCTATTACGGAAACTTTTTATTCGCAAGGTGGTCTGAGAGAGTTTGTTCAGTATCTTGATTCAACAAGAGAGAAACTTATTCCTGATCCATTATACATGGAGAGCGATAAAGGACCGATTCCTGTTGAAGTTGCAATGCAGTATAATACTTCTTATACTGAAAATGTATTTTCCTACGTCAATAATATCAATACAATTGAGGGAGGAACACACGTTGCCGGTTTCAGACGTGCCTTAACCAGAACCTTGAAAGCTTATGCTGAAAAATCAGGAATGCTGGAGAAGCTGAAGATTGAAATCAGTGGAGATGACTTCAGAGAAGGTCTGACAGCAATTGTTTCAGTGAAAGTGGCTGAACCTCAGTTTGAAGGTCAGACAAAAACAAAATTAGGGAACTCTGATGTAATGGGAGCTGTAGATGTGGTAGTGGGAGACATGCTTACTACTTATCTGGAAGAACACCCGAAAGAGGCGAAATCAATAGTGGCCAAAGTAGTTCTTGCTGCTCAGGCCAGGTTAGCGGCTAAGAAAGCAAGGGAAATGGTTCAGAGAAAGAACGTACTTTCCGGAACTGGTTTACCAGGTAAACTTGCAGACTGTTCAGAGTCTGATCCTTCACTTTGCGAAGTTTACCTTGTAGAGGGTGACTCTGCGGGAGGATCTGCAAAACAGGGAAGAGACAGAAAATTCCAGGCAATCCTGCCACTAAGAGGTAAAATTCTTAATGTGGAAAAAGCCCAAGAACACAGAATTTACGAAAATGATGAAATAAAAAATATCATCACTGCACTAGGTGTCAGCTTTGGAACTCCTGAAGATGATAAAGCCCTGAATCTTGATAAGTTGAGATACCACAAAATCATCATCATGACCGATGCTGATATTGATGGTAGTCACATCAGGACTTTGATTCTTACTTTCTTCTTCAGATACATGAAGAAGCTGATAGAAAATGGCTATCTCTATATTGCACTTCCACCACTTTACCTTGTTAAAAAAGGAAAAGAGGAAAGATATTGCTGGACTGAAGATCAACGCGATATGGCAATAAAGGAAATTGCTAAAGAAGGAAAAGAAGACTCTGTTAACATACAGAGATATAAAGGTCTCGGAGAGATGAACCCGGAGCAGTTGTGGACAACAACTATGGATCCGGAGAAAAGAAGTTTAAAGAAAGTATCTATCGAGTCTGCCGCGGAAGCAGATCACCTGTTTTCAATGCTGATGGGAGATGAAGTAGCGCCTCGCCGCGAATTCATTGAGAAAAACGCTAAATACGCAAAACTGGATATCTAAAATATATCGGTGGTACTCAGGTAATTTTAAACTTTTTCCGGATATATATTATTTTTATATCAAGGAAGGTTTATAAATTGCATTTAATTATGCATACCTCTAATCATTGAAAGTGAAAATAAGAAAGCTCCTGGGAGGGTTCCGAACTGTTGAGACGATAAAAAATAAACTTAACAGGTATAGAAGACATATTTCAATGTTACTGCAACAGACCCCGGTAATTACCAATAGTAAGTACATCAGCAGAGATCTTAGCTGGATGAAATTCAACTACAGAGTTTTGGACCAGGCTAAGAAGTCTAATCGGACGATTTTTGAAAGACTTAAATTTCTTGCAATAACGTCTTCCAACCTTGATGAATTTTTTATGATCAGGGTTGGAAGTCTTTACAATTATATAGATTACGGTAAGGAAAGAGTCGATTATTCCGGCCTTAGAGAGATTCCTTTTAGAAAAACTCTACTTAACGAAGTTCAGGACTTTTGTAAAGATCAGGTTGCATATTATGGAAAAGAACTTAAGCCATTATTTTCGGAAAACGGATTTGTAATTGCCGGAATCGAAGATCTTTTTGAGGAAGAAAAGGAGAAGGTGATTTCTTATTTCAAAAAACTCGTCTTCCCAATGCTTACTCCGATGGTATATGATAATTACCATTCGTTCCCAATTCTAATGAATAAAATCCTGATTTTTGGTGTCATTACCAGGAATAAGGAAAGTGCTTCCGACCAGAGAAAATTATCCTTTGTTCAGATTCCCCAAAACCTGCCTCGATTCTTTGAAATTGAAAGGGACGAGAAAATTATCTTTATTCCTATTGAAGAAATAATTCGCTGGCAAATTCATAAGCTGTTCAGAAATGTCGACATATTATCTGTAAACCTCTTCCGTATTACAAGAAACGGCGATTTTTCACTTGAAGAAAGTGATGATATGGAAGCTCAATTTATTGATGAAATAAAGAGGAAGCTAAAAACCAGAAGAACAGCAAGGGTTGTGAGGGTTGAAGTAGAGCCAAAATATTCTCAATGGATGATGAAGCTATTAACGGAACGTTGGGAAATTGATGAATCTAATATTTTTGTCAATGACAACCTCATTGATTATACCAGCCTTTGGCAGATTATCAATCATAAAAGATTTAAAGACAAACTTCCAACTCTTGCAGCTCCTGTAAAGCCTATAAGCTTTGGCAAAGAAGTGGATGAAGACCTTTTCGAGTATCTTAAGTTTCATGATGTACTGCTACATCATCCTTATAATAATGTCAGACCTGTTATTGATCTGATAGAACGTGCTGCTGAAGATCCGGATGTACTTTCAATCAAAATCACAATATACAGATTGGCTAAGGAGTCTAGAATAACAAATGCTTTATTAAAGGCAGCTGAAAATGGTAAACACGTTTCTGTTCTCTTTGAAGTCAAAGCCAGATTTGACGAAGAAAATAATATTAAGGAAGCTCAGAGACTCCAGAAAGCCGGTTGCTTCGTAATATATGGTGTAAGCAACTATAAGACGCACACCAAGCTGATGATGATTGTTCGTAAAGAGGACAACGAGAAAGTAACAAGATATGTGCATATGTCCAGCGGTAATTATAATGAAGAGACTGCTAAGTTTTATACAGATCTTGGACTGCTTACTACCAATGAGGTTTATGCGCATGACATCAATGAATTCTTTAATGTTATAACAGGCCATTCTGTACATTCGGAATATAAATATCTGATCACCGCACCTGGAAATATGCGGAAGAAGCTTATAGAGCTTATCAATCAGGAGGCTGAAAATGCGAAGAACGGATTGCCTAGTGGAATTGTAATAAAAATAAACTCTCTTCAAGATAATGAAACGATAGACGCTCTATATCTTGCATCTCAGGCGGGAGTTTCAATAAAACTGATAGTAAGAGGAATGTGTTGCCTCAGACCAGGTGTGGAAGGCGTTAGTGAAAATATCTTTGTTAAATCAATTGTAGGTAACTTTCTTGAGCACTCCAGAATCTACTATTTCCATAATGCAGGCGATTCAAAAGTATACGGCGGTAGTGCCGATATGATGGTGAGAAGTTTTGAAAGAAGAATTGAATCTCTGTTTCTGATTGCAGATCCATTATTGAAACAACAAACAATCAGTATACTAGATTACTCACTTAAAGATAATGTGAACAGCTATGTGTTGTTAAACGACGGTACTTATGTTAATCAGGCCACTGAAGGAGAAGAGCCGTTTAATGTGCATGAAGAGTTTTATAAAGTTACCAAAGAAATCGTTTTAAAAGCAAAGCTCTTCTAATTCAGAAGGGCTTTGTTTATTTTTACCCGCAATATTTTAATAATAAAATTTTAATGGAAGAACCAGAGAGAAAAAGCAACAGGCTGGAAACTTACTGTGGCTTGTTGTTAGCTGTATTTGCTGCAATACTTGCTATTGCAGATCTGGGCGGAGGGAAATACGGAGATGATGAAATTATTGAGACGAATGAGAAAAGCTCAGCTTATATGTGGTATCAGTCCAAGAGTATTAAAGAATCATTGGCTGAAGGACAAGGAGAGTTATTAAAGTCATTGCTTAGGTCAGGAGTGATTGTAGAGGATAAAAGGACAGCTATTGAAGGTGTTGTTGCAGGACTAGAAAAAGAGGTGGAGAGATATTCAAAAGAGAAAAAGGAAATTCTCCTTGGATCAAAAGCAGTAGGAGAGGAAAACTGGGTACAGGAGCTGAATGGAAAACTTGGTCAGGTAATTGGGGTAAAAGAATGGGAAGAACATCTGCAGGTGCTCGGAAGGGCAGGAGATTATTTTGATCTTGCCACACTCTTTCTTCAGCTAGCTCTTGTGATGGGTGCAATAAGCCTTATTTCTTCAACAGAGAAAAGTAAAAAAGCTTTTTTTATGTTGCTAATAGGTCTTGGATTAGTAGGAAGTTCGTTTACAATTTATGCATTCAGCATTGTTCATTAATATATGAAAGTACCTGTATCTGCTGTCGTCATAACATACAATGAGGAAAGAAACATTGAAAGATGTTTAAAATCTCTTGCTCGCATTACTGATGATATTGTAGTAGTGGATTCCTTTAGCAGAGACAATACTGAAGACATCTGCAGAAGATACAAAGTTAATTTTCTGAGAAGAAATTGGGAGGGATACGGTCCTACAAAGAATCTCGGCAATAGTTATGCTCGGTATGATTATATACTTTCTCTGGATGCTGATGAAGAGCTGTCCGAAGAGCTAATTGAAGAAATCAAAAGCGAATTGAATCATCCTCAATTTGATTGCTACGAAATACCTAGGAAGTCTAATTTCTGTGGGAAATGGCTGAAGTTTGGGCACTGGAATCCGGAATCACATGTAAGGGTTTTCCGTAAAGATAAAATCAAATGGGATAATAGTCCGGTGCATGAAAAGCTGAATATGGAGAAAGGGACGAGTGTAAAAAAACTTAAAGGAGCCATTCTTCATTATACTATTTATTCACTTGATCAGTATGATCAGAAAAATGATAAGTATAGCACGCTGGCAGCTGAAAGACTTTTTAAAGAAGGAAAAAAGCCCGGATTTATGAAATTATACATAAGTCCGTTTTATAGATTTTTCCATTCCTACATCCTTAAGTTGGGTATTCTGGATGGCTATTACGGTTATATCATAGCAAGAGAAACAGGTAAAGTTACCTTTCAAAAATATAATAAACTAAAAAAGTTAAGGGCGGAAAAGTAAGTTCCCGGATTATTTCGGGAACTTATTAGTATTAATAATGGTGACTTGATTTACATCGAGCATATTTCTCCTGAACAACATTTGAATCAATCCATCTTTCAGACCTAGTTCAGGCACAAGCATTTCTTTAGCTCCTGCATATCGCATTACCGATATATATATATCCGAAGCGGGAACAATAACGTCAGCCCGGTCAGGGTTAAGATTTAACACATGAATTCTGTCTTCATAGGTCATAGCGGCTACCTGTTTCTGGACTCCTTCAATCTTGTCAATCTTTATGCTAGGTTTCAGGTCTTTGGATCTTGAGAGGTTTGCAAGTTCATATATTTTTCCAATATTACCTCCTGTACCTATAGCATATACAGGCTTTTCAGCTTTTGAAATATTATCGCTAACCCACTTTTCCATTCTATTCCATTCCTCAGGCGCATCAAGTTTGTTCAGTCTTCTTACAGATCCGATTTTAAAGGATTGTGCAGCAACTTTATTTTTGTTTACAAATATGTTCAGCTCTGTGCTACCGCCACCTACATCAATATGAATGTAACTTTTTTCATCAAGTTCATTGAAAAGTACCGCATTGATGAGATCAGCTTCCTGATCTCCATCAATAATATCAATTGAAATACCAACCTCTTTCTTTACTCGTTCTGCAATTTCCTTTCCATTGGTGGATTCGCGCATCGCTGAAGTAGCGCAGAAGATATAATCATCTACTTCATATAGTTCTAAAAGCATTTTAAAGGTTTTCATGAGCTTTACGAACTTTTCTGCTTTTTCAGGACTGATCTTATTAAACTGAAATACATCCTGACCAAGTCTAAGCGGAAAACGAACATATTCAAGTTTTTTAAAATTGAATATTTCATTGTGTTTCAGGATGCTTGTTATCTGAAAACGGATAGCGTTGGAGCCAATGTCTACTGCAGCAAATTTCAAATTAATTGATGGGTTTTAATGTAAAATTGAACAGCATTGGATTTCAGGAGTTAATCTGAAATAAAGCTGTTTGTAATTCAATCCAAAAATAGAGGAATTAAGGAAAAGACATGTTTAAAATGTTGAAAAATTATTACATCATGCGTGGAAAGGAAAGAATTTTGGATATAATTTATTTAAAAAGAAACTTTATTAGTAATTTGCATTGAACTTATCCGGAAAGACGGAGGGATTGGGCCCTTAGATGTCTTAGCAACCCTTTAATAGAAGGTGCTAACTCCCACTCTGAGAATTTTATTTTCAGCAGAGAAAGATAAGGTAGAACTCCTTCCCCGGGAATCTCTCCGTTTAAGCTCTTCATCATATTATTCATCTAAAAAAAGTTATTGAAAAATGACTGTTGACATTCAGGAAGTATTAAAGAAAAGAATACTTGTGCTTGATGGCGCTATGGGAACCATGATTCAGGGATATACCCTTGAAGAAGCTGATTTTAGAGGGGAAAGATTCAAAGATCATAAAGGAGATTTAAAAGGTAATAATGACTTGTTATCGCTTACTCGTCCTGATGTTATCAAAGAAATCCACTTGAAATACCTTGAAGCGGGCGCTGATATAATTGAAACCAATACTTTTAGTGGTACTTCGATTGCTATGGCGGATTATCATATGGAAGATCTTGTTTATGAACTAAATTTTGAATCTGCAAGAATTGCCAAAGAAGCTACAGATATATATAATAAGAAGGATCCTTCAAAACCCAGATTTGTGGCTGGTTCTATAGGTCCCACAAACAGAACGGCTTCCTTGTCTCCTGATGTCAATAATCCTGGCTACAGAGCAGTAACTTTTGATGATCTTGTAAAAGCATATTATGAACAAGTAAAAGGGCTTGCAGAGGGAGGGGCAGATCTGTTTCTTGTCGAAACGGTTTTCGATACACTTAACTGCAAAGCGGCTTTATTTGCAATTGAATCGTATAAAGAAGACACAGGATCAAAAATTCCTGTTATGATCTCAGGCACCATTACGGATGCAAGCGGAAGGACCTTATCCGGACAAACAGTCGAAGCTTTTTTATATTCTGTTACTCACTTACCTGTTTTAACTGTAGGCTTTAACTGCGCATTAGGAGCAAAACAGCTGAAGCAACACATCAGAGATTTAGCAAAGGAATCAGTTACAGGGATCAGTGCACACCCTAATGCGGGGCTGCCCAATGAATTCGGGCAATATGATGAAAGTCCGGAGGAGATGGCTTCTACTATCAAAGAATTTCTTGAGGAAGGTTTACTGAATATTATAGGTGGATGCTGTGGTACAACACCTGCGCACATTAAAGCAATTGCAGATTTAGCAGCTAAATACAAGCCAAGAACAAAACCTGAATCAGATCATCTTTCAAGATACAGCGGACTTGAGCCATTGAAAGTCTTCAAAGGAGCTAACTTTATCAATATTGGAGAAAGAACCAACGTAACAGGTTCTAAAATGTTTGCACGTCTTATCAAAGAGGGTAATTATGAAGAAGCCCTTGCTGTAGCAAGAAACCAGGTTGAAGGTGGTGCTCAGGTTATCGATGTGAATATGGATGAGGGGATGCTGGATTCTGAGCAGGCAATGACAACCTTCCTTAATCTTATAGCTTCTGAGCCCGATATTGCCAAACTTCCTATTATGGTGGATTCGTCCAAATGGTCGGTAATTGAAGCTGGCCTTAAATGTGTTCAAGGTAAAGCTATTGTAAATTCAATAAGCTTAAAGGAGGGAGAAGAGAAATTTAAGGAACATGCGAGGAAAGTCAGAAAGTATGGAGCTGCTGTTGTTGTCATGGCTTTTGATGAACAGGGACAGGCAGACTCTTACCAAAGAAGAATAGAAATTTGTAAAAGAGCTTATGATATACTAACCAAGGAGGTTAACTTCCCTGCAGAAGACATCATTTTTGATCCGAATATTCTTACTGTTGCTACAGGTATTGAAGAACACAATAACTATGCAGTAGATTTTATCAATGCTACCAAATGGATTAAAGAAAATCTACCTGGAGTAAAAGTAAGTGGAGGAGTTAGTAACATATCTTTTTCTTTCAGAGGAAATGATGTGGTTAGAGAAGCGATGCACTCCGCATTTCTGTATCACGCAATTAAAGCTGGCCTAGATATGGGTATTGTGAATGCGGGTATGATTGAGGTCTATGAAAATATTCCTAAAGATCTGCTGGAGCATGTTGAAGATGTATTGCTTAACAGACGTCCGGATGCCACCGAACGAATGCTCGAAATGGCTGAAAAGGTTAAGAACAAGGGTAAGGAAACTGTTAAAGATGAAACCTGGCGCAAGCTTCCTGTGAATGAAAGGTTAGCTCATGCTTTGGTTAAGGGTATAGTTGATTATATTGATGAGGATGTTGAAGAAGCAAGGCACATGTTCGATAAACCTTTGGAGGTTATTGAAGGACCTTTAATGGATGGAATGAACATTGTTGGTGATCTTTTCGGTGAAGGAAAAATGTTCTTGCCTCAGGTGGTCAAGAGCGCAAGGGTAATGAAAAAAGCAGTAGCTTATCTGCTTCCATTTATAGAGGAAGAAAAGAAAAAAGGAGGAGGAGAAGGGCAAAATGCTGGTAAGATCCTTATGGCGACTGTAAAGGGTGATGTTCATGATATTGGTAAAAATATAGTTGGAGTAGTCTTAGGTTGTAATAACTACGAGATCATCGATCTTGGAGTAATGGTGCCTACTGATAAAATCATTAAAGCGGCTCAGGAAAATAATGTAGATATCGTAGGATTAAGCGGTCTGATAACTCCTTCTCTTGATGAAATGGTTACAGTTGCAAGGGAAATGGAAAAAGCAGGTTTAAAAGTCCCGCTTATGATCGGAGGTGCTACAACTTCAAGAATACATACCGCAGTGAAAATTGATCCACATTACAGCGGATCTGTTGTTCATGTTCTGGATGCCTCAAGAAGCGTTCCGGTTGCCGGAAGCCTTATGAATCGTGAAGCCAAAGATAATTTTATTAAGAATCTTAAAGCCGAATATTCTAAAGCACGCGAAGAACATTCTAAAAGGCAGAAAGATAAAAATTATATCACCATTGATCAGGCAAGGGCTAATAAAGCTCCTATTGACTGGACATCTACTAAAGTCACCAAACCTGCTTTTCTGGGTACAAAATTCTTCGATGATTACTCCTTATCAGAAATTAGCAAGTACATCGACTGGACTCCTTTCTTCCAGACCTGGCAGCTTAAAGGAAAGTTTCCTAAAATTTTTGAAGACCCTATTATCGGTATAGAGGCAAAAAAACTATATGATGATGCTAGAGCTCTATTAAAAGAGGTAATCGACAAAAAATTACTTCAGGCAAAAGCAGTTATAGGCTTCTATCCTGCAACAAGAGGAGGTGATGATGATATCATTCTGCATGAGTTTAATAAGGAAGTAATTGATCATGGTAATCACAAGCATGAAGTTTTCAGAGAAGATAGAAGTAAAATCCTTACGACTTTTCATACATTAAGACAACAAGGATTGAAAGGCAAAGGTATACCTAATTTGGCGCTCAGTGATTTCATCGCCCCAAAAGAATCGGGAATTAATGATTACATCGGTGGTTTTGCAGTGACTGCAGGTATAGGTATTGAACCTTTACTCGAAAAGTATGAAAAAGATCACGACGATTACAACTCCATACTTATCAAAGCTATAGCAGACAGACTGGCAGAAGCTTTTGCAGAATGCATGCATGAGAAGGTAAGAAAGGAGTATTGGGGATATGCAAGTGGAGAGTCGTTTGATAATGAAGCTTTAATAAAAGAAGAGTATGTGGGGATAAGACCTGCTCCAGGATATCCTGCATGTCCGGATCATACAGAGAAAAGTATTTTATTCAAGTTGCTGGATCCCAACTGTAGAACAGGAATTGCGCTAACTGAGAGCTTTGCCATGTATCCGGCATCATCTGTTAGTGGCATGTATTTTTCTCACCCTGATTCTAAATATTTTGGATTGGGTAAAATAGAAAAAGATCAGGTGACTGATTATGCCAAGAGAAAGAACATGTCTGTGGAAGAGGTTGAGAAGTGGCTTAGTCCGGTTTTGAACTATGATTAGAAGCTAAAAGCTAAAAGCGGAAGGCGAAAAGTTGAATGGCTGTCGTGATGGGCAGCCATTCTGCTTTGAATAGATTTAAAAAAAGCTGTCTCATCATATCTGAGACAGCTTTTCTGTTTTTTTTATAAAACCAGTATTATGGGTTAGCCTGAGCTTGAGTTTGCTGGCTGTAGTCATTGATCAATGAGAATGCAGATTGTTTTAAAGTATTTAATTTTTCAACTCCTTTCTGCACCTGGTCATTTACATCGCTTTTTAATTGAGATGCTTTATCAGAGATATTTTTTCTGGTTACATCTCCTTTTTCCGGTGCTAATAAAATACCGGCAATTGCGCCCGTCGCCGCTCCGGCAAGGAAACCCAAAAATATTTTCACATTTTCGTCCATAATTACATTAGGTTTTGGTTGTACATCCAGTTCCTTTACTGTATAATAAGTGATTTTGAGTGAAATATGTTTCCTTTAGTGAGTAATAGTTAATGGAAAAAATTGGTGAAATTGGACTTTTTTTACCTTCAAAGGGATAGATACTTGTATTTTATAGATGAAAATCCTATATTTTGTGTATCAAAAGTATCACTGTTTTGCTTCTTAGTTGGCAGTGAAAACAAAATCCGCCAAAAATGTTTTCCCAAAGTATTGATCATTTACGTCTCGAGTGGCTCATTAATTTTTACAATAAATTAACTGAGTTAAAAGAATTTCTGGAAATTTCGGATGAAGCGCTGAATTCTATACGTAATGATTTGAAAATGTATCAGTTCTCCTTGAAAAGAATTGAATTTGCAAAGAAACAAGTTAGAAGGAATAACCTTGTAAAAGATTTTTATGCCTATGGCGAAAAAATTGAAGTGCAGGAAACGTTATCAGATTTTGATGAAATTGAGGTTCCTCAAAACGTCACACCGGGAATATTTAAAAGAATCTCTGAATATGTAGAGCACCTGAAAAAAACACCTCAGTTTTGTCGCGAGATTGATCAAAGTCTGGCTTTATACAGGTTTAAAGTTTTGTTTGATATTTCTGTAACATTGGAACCTCAGCTTCAGATTTTTCTGGATGGAGGAAGGCCATTGATACGGTTGATGAATCGCAAGGCTGATTCCCTTGATTTATTTGTTGACAGGAAGGATGGCAGAGGGTTTGTCTTTTTAGCAAATCATACCCTTAAGGATTTTATAGACACTCATCCAATCCCCCCTAGTTCCTCTATGGTAGTCTGGCAATATATTGCCATATTCAAAATAGCTGAGGACCAGGTTGGAAACTTTTCGGACCCTATCTCTATAAACGTCCAGAGAGAATACCCTCAAAGCAAAGACGGGAATTTGGCGCCTGGCTTGTTTTAAAAACAGCCCTAGTTTGCTTAAAATTTCCCTGTGATAACTAAATACTTATAATCAATTTTTAAAAATGATTAAAAGCTTAAACCTTTTGACGTTTATTGGTTAAACTCTTCGATAAAAATAAGTATTTTTGAGCTTCACTTATCCAAGAAGATGAAAGTCGTAGAACACCTGAAAAACGCTAAAAAGACTCTTTTTTCTTTTGAAATTCTTCCACCTTTAAAAGGACAAGATATTCAGTCTCTTTTTGATGGAATAGATCCTCTGATGGAGTTTAAACCTCCTTTTATAGATGTCACATACCATAGAGAAGAGTTTGTATTCAAGAAAAGAGAAAACGGTCTTCTCGAAAAAAAATCAATCAGAAAAAGACCTGGAACTGTAGGAATTTGTGCAGCTATCATGAATAAATACAGGGTAGATGCAGTCCCTCATATTATATGTGGCGGATTTTCAAGGGAAGAAACAGAAAATGCTCTCATTGACTTGAATTTCCTGGGTATTGATAATGTATTGGCCTTAAGAGGAGATGCTATAAAGTCAGAGGGTACCTTTATTCCTGAAGCGGATGGTCATCATTATGCTTCTGATCTTATTAAGCAGATAAAATGTATGAATCAGGGCGTATATCTTGATGATGATTTGCAGAATCCTGTTCCTTCCGATTTCTGTATCGGAATAGCAGGCTATCCTGAAAAACACTTTGAGGCTCCCAATCTTCAGACTGATATCAAATATCTTAAACAAAAAGTTGATCTGGGGGCAGATTATATAGTTACTCAGATGTTCTTTGATAACCAGAAGTTTTTTGATTTTGTAAAAAAATGCAGGGAAGAAGGAATTACAATTCCGATTATTCCCGGGTTAAAACCAATAACTACACAAAAGCAGATTACAATATTGCCAAGTATATTCCATATGGATATTCCAGTAGAATTGTCCGAAGCAATTAGTAAATGCAAAACAGCAGATCAGGTCAAAGAAGTTGGAATAGAATGGACAATTCAGCAATCCAAAGAGCTAATGGAGTTTGGAGTACCTGTCCTGCATTATTATTCAATGGGAAAATCTGATAGCGTAAAACAAATAGCTTCTGCTTTATTCTAATCATTAAAGATGTCTGTGGTAAAAATTATAGAATGCCCCAGAGATGCGATGCAGGGCATTAAGGAATTTATTCCTACTGAGCTTAAAATAAAATATATCAACCAACTTCTGAAAGCTGGGTTTGATACTATTGATTTTGGAAGTTTCGTATCTCCTACAGCTGTGCCTCAGATGAGTGACACTGTAAAGGTACTCGAGCAGTTAGATCTTTCAGGGTCAAAGTCAAAGTTGCTTGCTATCATCGCAAATGTAAGAGGAGCGCAGGATGCTGCCAGCCATAATGAAATATATTACCTGGGTTTTCCGCTTTCACTTTCTGAAACTTTTCAGAAAAGAAATACCAACAAAAGTATTGAAGAGGCCTTTGCTCAAGTGAGAGAAATTCAATCCATCTGTGAGATACATAAGAAAGAGTTTGTAGTTTATCTTTCAATGGGCTTTGGAAATCCATATGGAGATCCTTATGATGTAGAGTATGTAAAAGACTTTACAGGAAAACTCTTTGATATAGGCGTAAGAATCGTGTCCCTATCAGATACGATAGGAATAGCAAAGAAAGAAGATTTACAATATTTATTCACTTCTCTGATTCCTGCTTTTCCAAGGATAGAATTCGGTGCACATTTACATGCTTCGCCTTTCAATGCTGTTGATATGGTAAAGGAAGCCTATAAAGCAGGCTGCAGAAGGTTTGACGGAGCAATCAAAGGCTTTGGAGGATGCCCAATGGCTAAAGATGATTTGGTAGGGAATATCCCAACTGAAAAAATGATTGAATATTTTATCTCTCACGACATAAATACCGGAGTTGATTTAAACGCACTTGAAGAAGCAATGGCAATAGCAGGAAAGGTTTTCCCTCAATAGTATGCGCGCGGTTGAAGTAAATCTTTTTGTACCCTGTTCTGTTAACCATTTTTTCCCAAAAACCGGATTTAATACTATACGATTACTCGAACACCTGGGATGTAAAGTCCATTTTAAGGAAAATCAAAAATGTTGTGGCTTACCTTTTCTAAATCGTGGAGCTTTTGATGATGCAATGGAGTTCGGAGTGAAGTTTCTGGAGGAGAACTCAGCATCTGTTAATTACACAGTTATTCCTTCCGGAGCCTGTCTCAATATGGTTCGTAACAATTATAAGCTATTCTTTGACAGTTCTTCTCACAGGAATGACTATAAGAATGCGAGAAAAAAAACATTTGAACTCAGTGAGTTTATTGTCAATGTCCTTAAAGTTGAGAGTTTAAAGGGAGCCAATTTTTCAGCAAGAGCTGTTTATCATGACTCTTGTACTGCACTTAATTTTTGTCAAATTAAAGATGCTCCAAGAACATTGTTAAAGTGTATCAATGGCCTGGAATTATTGAATTTTAAGGAAAGCAGCTGTTGTGGTTTTGGTGCCAACTTTTCTTTGTGCTCTAGTAAAGCTTCTGAAAACATACTTGCCAAAAAGGTTGAGGAGGCATTAGTCATGAATGCTGATTATATTATATCAACAGATTATTCATGTTTGAGTCACTATGCTGAATATATCAATAAAATAAGGAAACCACTGAAAGTAATTCACCTGGCCGATATACTTGCCGAATCGCTGCTTATTGCACAATAAGTTTTTTTTCTGTTGGCTGAAATCCTGTAATAATACCTATTCCTCCGGTTACATTTGACATAATCCTCGATGGTTGTGCAAATGGGTTTCCATTGGAGTCTGCCGCATTTTTTGTCGAAGTGACATAGTCATAGTAATCTTTGTTAATATGAAAGAGTTGTACTATGACTTTGCTCCCCTGAAATAGTATATAACCTGAATTAACTCCTCCAAGCTCACTCTGAATGGCTTCATCGTTAAAAACCTGATCCCACTTACCTTCCCCAGTAATGGAATCCTGTACAACTATGACTCTGTAGTAATCTTTTGTTGCAGGATTGTCCTGAAACTTAACAAGTATAGCTGCCTTTTCAGGGTCATCGGTGAAAAAGCTAATAGTATCAATGACTACGGGCCGCATAATAGTGGTGCGTCCTTCTATAATTCTTCCGTTTTTGTCTTTTATTGACACGAAAAAATCATTGTCAAAATCAAGGGGCACTACGGTGTTTTTATCAGTGCTATAGTTGTAAAATTTTCTGGTAGCAGTGTCGATTCCAAATGGTTGTGGGGTCGGATAGTAAATTTTGCCGGCGTGTACTACTTCTATTGTAGCTTCGTCAATAGGCGTTACCTGTGGAGGATCGAAATAGCCAGCAGATTCAGTAAGCAATAAACGGAATGGTTTTCCTGGCTGAAGGTAAAATTCAACAACAGGCTGGCTAATATGTTCCGGCAGCTCAACAGTTATATTTTTTTCTCTGTTACAAGAAAATAAAAGTACACAAACAACTAAATAAATAATCCGTCTCATACTTTATTAAAACTTAAAATTATATGTAAGACTAGGAATGATTGGAAATAATGAAACCTGCTTTGCCTGAAACTTTGTGGTGACCCCAAATTCATTTTGTATTTCATCAAAATAAATGAAGTAGGCATTTTTACGGTTATATATATTATAAATGCTCAAGGTGAGGTCAGACTCTGTTCCTTCTTTTTTAGGCTTAAATTTATATATTAACCCCAGATCCATTCTGTGGTATGGAGGCATTCTAAATCCATTTCTTTTACCATAAACGGGAATCACCTTAATATTAGTGCCTTCTAAATCCTGCATAATAAATCGACCATTAGGTAATGAAACGGCGTTTCCTGTTCCATATACCCAGGTACCGCTGATATTTAGCCTTTCGGTGAGCCTGTGTACAATTACGATTGAGAGATCATGTCTTCTGTCGTATCTGGCAAAGAATTTTTCTCCATTATTGATATAAGGAAATTGTTTCCAAGTCCATGACAAAGTATATCCGACCCATCCGGTGGTCTTACCTTTTCTTTTCTCCAGGTATATTTCGTTTCCATAAGCCCATCCTTTTCCAAATACAAACTCCTGATCCAGGTTAGGATTTGAATATATCATTGCGCCATCTTTGAAATCAATCTGTCTTTTCATCCACTTATAGTAAACTTCATCAGTCAGATAGAATTTATCTCCAATGATTATGGAAAGGCCTGTTGCTACTTGATCTGAACGTTGAGGTCTTACAGTGCTGTTGGAAGGATACCAGATATCAGTAGGAAGACTTGCTCCTGAATTTGAAATTAAATGGATATACTGGTACATTCTGGCAAAGCTTCCTTTCCATGACATCTTTTCATTGATAAGGTATCTGAAAGCAACTCTTGGCTCTATTCCTCCAAAATAATTTGCTTTGTTCTTGAATAAAGATAAACGAAGTCCGGTATTAAATTTCCAACGAACTCCGACATCAAATTCGTCAGATGCATAAATGGCACCTTCCTGAGAACTAAATACTGACCCAAGGCCAAGTTGTACTTTACCATCATCAGTACCAGCTCTTAATCTTCCTACTATATACCTGTGATTACTTGTATATATACCAAATTTAATATTATGTTTTTCAGAGTGTTTGTATGTAAAATCGCTTTGTATCGTATAGTCTCTGACCATAGAGCTTAGTTTGAAAGAGAAATCTTTAAACCTGTTTTTGATGTTATATCTGTAATCTGAATAAATAACAGATGTAGTAACCTTTAGCTTATCAGAAAAAATATGATTCCAGCCACCTACAGCAACTGAATTTCCCCAGTTAAATGTGAAGTCAAGTCGATTTTGATCATAATTAAAAACATCTCTGCCAAAATATCCAGTCAGATAAAATGAATTCTTTTCGTCAAATTTATAATTTACTTTTCCGTTCAGGTCATAAAAATAATAAGCGGGAATTGGATCATAAGATGAATTGTTTTTATTCATTCTGTTGAGCTGACTTGTGAATATATCAAAGTAAGTACGTCTTGCAGAAATGATATAAGATGCTTTATCTTTTTTTATAGGTCCGTCTACCGTCAGTCTTGACGCAATTAGGCCTATTCCGCCTCTTACTGAGGTTTTAGTTGTGCTACCTTCATTCAGTTTAACATCTACCACTGATGATAATCTGCCACCATATTGTGCAGGGAAATCACCTTTGTATAAGTCGATGCTTTTTACAGCATCTGTATTAAAAATACTGAATAAGCCAAAGAGGTGATTGGGGTTATATACAATTGCATTATCAACTACAAAGAGATTTTGATCTGGTCCTCCACCTCTTACATACAGACCGGAAGTTCCTTCTCCACCTGATTGAATACCAGGTTTGAGCTGAAGGATTTTTAAAAGGTCAGGTTCTCCAAAGAGAACTGGTACCTGCTTAGCATCTTTGGCAGATAAGGAAATTTTACTCATTTGAGTGGAATTGATCGCTTCTTTGTGAGGATTTCCTTCAATCACAATTTCCTTTAAATGCTCATCATCATCGGCTAGCAAAAAATCCAAAGACATATCCTGACCAAGATTGATGATTATTACTTCCTTCTTGTAGCCAAGTTGTTCAACAATAAGGGTAATGGTATCAAAGGGAATTGATATGCTGTAAAATCCGTTTTCGTCTGACATAGTACCTGCCTGGGCTGAAGGGGCAGAAACAATTACTCCTATAATAGGCTCATTGGTTAACTTATCTTTTATAGTTCCTGATACAGTGTATACATTTTGAGCATACAAAGTATTTAGTATGCTGAAAAATGAAAACGTTAGAAGAAAAGTAAATTTGCAGAAATTATTCATCCCACTAAACGATTACGGCCCTAATTACAAATAGTTAGCCATGTTTCATAAAACACTTGGTTTTACTAATCCATACTATGTTTCTTAAAACGCTCTGTTTATGCCGATTACGTATCTGAATTTAAAATAATCAGATACAGCCGGGGGCGTGTTTACAAAAATGGGCATATCAAACCTGAGGGTTACAGGTTTCATATCATATGGCCCGAATTTGAACGTAACAGCAGACCCTATACCAGCATCTAACCTGAATTTTCCGAAATAGTTTTTCGATGAGGAGGTCGTATTAAGAATACCTAAATCGGAGAAAAGGTAAGTGTCTACCTTGAAGTTTTTTGTAATTCCTTTCGCGGGAATTTTTATATATTTATCAAAATCAATTTCTGCATTAAAGGCAGCTCCGGAATTTCCGAAATAGTTGTAAACTAATATTTCTTGCCCATTGATTGTATGGATTTCAGGTGCAAGGTAACCAGCAAATCCTCTGAGATTCAAACCTCCTCCCATATGGAAGTGATTGGTATTCTGACCATACCCTAACCAGTCATTTGGTACAAAACCTCTCGCTTGTGTAAATCGGTTATCCAACATTTGTTCCTGGTTTGCACTTGCAAGATATAAAGTAGATTCAAGAGGGATGTCACCAAATCCTATTTGTCCGAATACCCTTGTTCTGAATTCAAACTTTTTAAGTGTGAATCGGTTAATGGAGTTTAGCTGAGCATAAGAATAGTTATAATCAGATCTCACGGATGGTATTCTCACATTGAACGTGTATTCTCCATTACCTTTTCCATAGGTATAGTAACGAAAGTATCCCAGATTAACGGTTGCATTCACCAAGCCAGATGTGAAGTCGCCCTGATAGCGTCCCCACTGTTCAGGATATAGCCTGTAAACAAAATAGTTATCAGTAGTTATGAGATATTTTGTATTGATAAAGAATTTGGAATACTTCGATGCTCTTTGATCAGGCTCGCGCACCACTTTCTCAAGACCGGCATTTAAATTGGCTATTCCCGCATTGTAATATAAATTGCTATTGGCGCTTAATC
Organism: Sporocytophaga myxococcoides; assembly: GCF_000775915.1. Classification (NCBI taxonomy): domain Bacteria; kingdom Pseudomonadati; phylum Bacteroidota; class Cytophagia; order Cytophagales; family Cytophagaceae; genus Sporocytophaga; species Sporocytophaga myxococcoides. The sequence goes on along the minus strand of NZ_BBLT01000004.1, from coordinate 119,007 downwards.
CTTTCCAGATTAAGGAGAGGTTTCGTTTTAAATAGATGTCAGCAGCCACCCATTGATGTTTAAGATCTAGGTCTTTTTCATTTTTGCCCTGTGCCAAACCTGTGTTAAACCAGACTCCGGCCGAATACTGAAATTTGCCAAAGTAACTTCCTTTAAAGTATGGTCCAACCTGAAAACCATCAAAACTATTGTACCAGACATCGGGTCTAAATGTATTTTTCTGAACTTTCCAGCTTGTAACGTTAGGTACTCTGTGTTCGAATTCAAGTATTTTAATTCCTCCATCACCGGCTTTATTGTTTGTCAGATCAATATCAGCAAGATAATGTGTGGGATCAATCTCAATGGTTTTAATCGGAGAAGGTAATTTGATTTCAGCTTTATAAGTAGGATTTAATTTGCCCCAACCATACCATTTGGGTAAAATAGTTGCATTTGTTTTTTTAATAAACCATGTATTGGGTATATGGAAATCATGAATACTGCCATCGGAAGCTTTAACTCTAAAGTCCAATGGCATTTGCATGCTCCCCTTTCGTCTGAACTTTATTTCATATTCATTTTCTTTACTTACTCTATTTACATCATCAATGCTGTAATCAATGTATTTGGTAGTCTCCATCCACTGGTCAAAGAACCAATTGAGGTCGGTCTGAGTGTATTCAATAATAGCTTCACGAAAGTCTTCCGGATAAGGATGAGCGAATTTCCACTTGTTAAAGTAGTGCTTCATAGCTTTGGAAAATAATTCATCTCCAAGAACATAGCGAAGGTTATAGAGCATTGTTCCGGCTTTGTAATAAACCAGACCATAGTTTCCTCCATGTCTTATAGCGCCGTGAAAGTCAGAGCTGTGGGTGTTAAGCGCATCATCATAACCTTCTACAACATGATTGATGTAGGGGTAGTAGAGATTTTCATACCTAGTATCTGATGAGTCTACGTGTTTAGTGATGTATTTATTTTTACCAATTCTGGCTCTCTTTTCTCCGACAATCTTATCCATAGCCCATACTGTTAAGAATTGAGTGAAACCTTCGTCCATCATTGCTCTGTATGTTTCATTGGTGCCTACCATTCCATAAAACCACATGTGTCCTACCTCATGAGCCAGTAGATTTTGATGTTGAGGATAGGTACCATTATCCAGTGTAAGCATTGAATATTCCATGCCGTCTTTAGCGTCTGCTACCACTATTTTCGGCCAGGCGTACATTCCGAAATCCTGAGAATATACTTTGATTACATTAGCAGTAAAGTAAGCTGATAATTGCCATCCTGCAGCATTTGGTTCCTGAGCAATAGCAACTACTCTGATGCCATTCCACATCAGTTCTCCTATTCTGTATAGCGGGTCTGCAGTGAAAGCGAAATTATGGACATTTTTTGCATGATAAACCCAGGTCTTATATTTCCCTTTCTCTCTTGGAATTATAATAGAAGGAGCCTCTTTTAATGGCTTTTTGGCAAAGTTTTTTAAATCCAGCTTTTGTCTAAGTGTATCAGGTAAAACTTCTTTTTCGTTGAGTAGTGTTCCTGTGGCCTCAAGCACATAATTGTTGGGAAGTGTTAATTTTATATCGAATGCTCCAAAGTCGGAATAGAATTCTTTGTCAAGGTGTTGTTCGGTTTCCCATGCAAACTTGTGGTCATATACCGCTATTGCCGGATACCAGTGTACAGCATCGAAGTGCTTAAAGCCAAATGATTCATAAAGCTTCATCCTTCTTCTCATGCTTCCGGATGGATCAAAATATGTTTTGAAATTCATTGTCACAATAAGCGAATCTCCCGATTTAAGGGGCTTATTGAGATTTACTTTCATGATCGTATTATCTATGATCGTCTTCACTTCTTCACCATCAATTCTTATGCTATCTACTACAGTACCAAGTCCTTTGGCTTCTGTAGGTCCAAATTTTACCTTAATATCATTTTCAATATTCAAAGCATGATAATAGGACCCAGGAATGAAGGCATTGTTATGTAAATGGAAGTAAAGCTCCTTTAATTCAAATGGAGAGTTGTTGTAATAAACAAGTTTATAATCAGGACAAACAAGTACATTATTGGAATCATCAAGAAAAACATCCATATAGTAATGCACATCCTGTTGCCAATATCCGGGAGTAGGTGGATTGTTTTTCCAATAATAAGGATTTTGTTTACTTCTATACGGAACCTCAGGAGATTGATGAGCAAAATCCTGAGAAAAACTAAAGGAAAATGAAATTAGAGAAAGAAGAGTTAATAAAAAAACGCGCATAAACTTTAATTCAATTTGGAAAAGTTAAAAATAGGAAAAAGGATCAATTTGTTTAGTCCTTCTCATCATTTATCTTAAGACAATACCTGCGATGTAGTTTTTTTGCCTGTCGTATATCATATTCCAGAGCTTTTTTAAAATCAGAGCATGCACTGGAAGAATCCACAATTCTGGAGTAAGCCAATCCTCTATAATAATAAGCTATTCCAGTACTTTGCTCGTTTTTAATCATGTTTGTATAAATACCTATAGATTTTTGATGTTGATCTAATTCCTGATAGCAGTTGGCCAGATCAAGAAGAGCCATTTCAGACTCTGGTTGATGTTTCAGGAACTTTATATAATCAAGATGTGCAGATTGACAATCTCCCTTGGCGTATTGAAGTAACTCGCCCCTATACAGATAACTGCTATCTTTACCTGGATTTCTTTTTATAGATTCATTAAAATCTTCAAGGGCTGCTGAATTTTTTTTGATTTTGACATTAGCCTTTCCGCGTTCGTAAAAAAGATCCCATGAAGGATTGTCTGAATTGTCAATTGCTTTGGTAAGATCTAATACAGCTCCAGGATAATCGCCCAGCATGTGAAGTCGCAATAAAGCTCTTTTTTGAAAAGAAGGAGCATAGTCTTCATCAAAGGAAATGCTTTCTGTATAGGACTCCAAGGCTTTTAACCATTCTCCTTTTTTCTCAAATTGAACAGCTTCCTCATGTGTTCTTGCTGCCATTCTGTTATTCATATAATGATAAAAAAGAACAGAACAAACCACCAGTAATATCAATGCCAGTCCCGTGTATAGGTAAATTCTTATTTCCTTATTTGAACCTTTGGATTCAGGAGTTGTAGCAGGTTTAGGCCGAGGCTGTCTGCTGGCCCTTGGTTTAGAAGCGCTGTTGGCAGGGGCTTTTGCTGGTTTTAGTGGAGGGTTATAGTAATAATGAAGTTTTAAATCGTATAATCTTCTCTTTTGTGAATCAGAAAGGGTTTGATAAGCAGCGTTTACCTTTTTAAACAGATCTTCATAATATTTATCACCCTGATGTTTATCAGGATGATATTTCTTTGCCAGACTTTTATACACGACTTTGATTTCTTCAAAGGAAGCCGTGTTTTTTACGCCCAAAGTCTCATAATAATTTTCCATAGGGAAAATATACGAAAGAAGACTATTTCAGACTAATTTATATTTTTTCCCTGGTAATGATTTTATCTGATTATTGAATTCCAGATTAAGCAGGAGGGATGCCATCTTACTAACAGGGATCTGGCTTTTCCAGCATAATTCATCTATATGTGTTTCTCCGTTGCTGATTAGCAACTCAAATATTTTCTTTTCATCATTGGTAAGTCCTTCAGGAATTTCTCTAGTTTTATTTTTAGGCTTGGTTAAAACGGAGAGATCCCAATTCATGAGCTCAATAATATCAGATGTCTTGGAATAGATTTGGGCTTTGTGAGATTTTATCAGGTTGTTGCATCCGACAGAATATTTGTTATTAATATTTCCGGGTACAGCCATTACTTCTCTGTTATACCCATTTGCAAGTTCTGCAGTGATTAAAGCTCCTCCGGAGTTTGAGGCTTCAACAACTATCACTATATCGCTCAGGCCAGCTATAATTCTATTCCTTGCAGGAAAGTATCCGGGTTCAGGCTTTGTGTCAAATGGATATTCGGAAAGTATACCACCTGATGTCTGCATTCGGTTTGCCATTTCCTTATGAACTGCAGGATATACAATGTTTACACCTGTTGCCATGACTCCAATCGTTGACAATCCATTATCCAGGGCTGATTTATGTGCATAACTATCTATGCCGTAAGCCAGACCGCTGATAATTTGAATATTTTGAGACTTTAATTCTGAAATGATTTTTTCTGTCATTTCCTTTCCATATCCTGTAGCATTCCTCGTGCCTACAATTCCTACTGTTTTCGGGAAATTTACCGGGCCCTGACCTTTGTAATAAATCAGGGTTGGTGCGTCCGATATGGTCTTTAGCCTTTCCGGATAGTCATGATTGGTATAAAAAAGAATTTTAGTTCCTGTTTTAATGGCCATTTCTACTTGCTTTTCGGCTTTGGAAAATATGTCGGACTGAATAATGGATTGAGCAATATTTTCTCCTATACCGGGGATTTTAAGCAGTTTGCCTTTCTTTTCCCTGAATACTTGTTCCGGATCGCCACAATAACTTACTAATTGCCTGGTGAGTTGATTACCAATGCCGGGAACGAGGCCTATAGCAACCTCATAAACATTTGCATGAGTCATTAAAAATTCCTTATAGCTGTTGAAAATGAAAAATTTATTAAGGAAGGCTTTTCTTTAATTCAATCAGAAAAGCTTTTACCTTCTGAAGAGATTCTATAATCTCTGTCTTCTCTTTGGCTTTTGTGCCGTGAATTTTAATATAGTCCTTTGCCCCCTGAAGAGTATATCCTCTTTCTTTCACCAGATGATAAACCAACTTGATGTTTTCTATATCATCTTTGGTGTATTGCCGGTTTCCCTTTCTGTTTTTTCTGGGGGTAATAATGTCAAACTCAGTTTCCCAAAAGCGAATCAGAGAAGCTGCAACTCCAAACATCTCGGCGACCTCACCGATGGTGTAATACATCTTATCCAATTTTTTGTCCTGGTAAGTCAAATGCTTCTGGTTTTGAGTGGACTATTAAATTCAAAAATAGAAATAAAATTTCGTTTTTTTTTACAAAAACTAATACCTCTTATGTATTAAATACTTCAGTTGTAAAAGTCTAATATGCAATATCTTCTAAAAAAAAGCATTGAGAATGTATTCCCAATGCCCACAAATTTATAATAATTTTCACTATGAAAGTGATTGATTTTCAACAGATGCGAGCTCCAGTATTTTTTGATATTCAGCAGGTGATAGGTCTATGTAGAAATAGTGAACCGGGTTTACTTTTTTGCCATTGTGAATGACTTCATAATGCAGATGAGGGGCGGTGGAAGATCCGGTATTTCCTGAAAATCCGATTAATTCGCCTCTTTTTACTTTTTGCCCGATTCTTACATTGAACTTGTCAAGATGTGCATATTTAGTTACATATCCATAACCATGGTCTACTTCAATTTCATTACCATACCCACCAGGGTTAGAAGCTACTGTTTTTACAATACCGTCTCCTGTTGCATATATCGGAGTACCTTTAGGTGTTGAAAAATCACAACCAGTATGAAGCTTCTTAACTTTATAAATAGGATGAATCCTATATCCAAATCCTGATACGAGCCTTGTAAGCTCTTTATTAGAAAGAGGCTGAATTGCAGGGATACTAGCTAGCATTTCAGCTTTGTTTTTCGCAAGTTTTATTATCTCATCATAAGACTTGGTCTGGATGTACATTTTCTTTTTCAGGTTATCCAGCTTGGCAACAGTTGAAACTATTAGTTCTTCCCTTTTTAATCCTCTATCCAGTAGTTGCTTATATTTTGTAATACCAGCCATTTCGGAATTTCTTACCGAGTATGGGATTGGTTCTGCTTCAAAAATAACTCTGTAAATATTGTCATCTCTCTCTTGAAGAGCGATGAGCATTTTATTCGCCTGATCTATTTCCTGATTGAGGAGATCGTAGTATAGAGAAAGCTCTTCATTTTCTCTCCGCAGTAAAGTTTCATGCGGGGATTTGAAATATTTGGTATAAACATATACCAGAGCAATCGCAAAGATGAATGATATAAATAGGAAGCCAAGCGTATTAAGTACTAGATCCCAGGTAGATACCTTAAGACGCTCATACTTGCAGGTTTCCGTGTCATAATAATATTTTATTCTGGCCATTACTGAACTTCTGAGATTTATACTAAATTTGCGCCTTCAGATAACGGTGAATCAGGTGAAAATTATGCCTGATTTGTCGACGAAAAGCTTAAAATTATAAAAAAAGTATAAATATTTAAAGGTCTTTCCTAATTAATGGATTCCAAAAGCATAAGACAGAAATTTCTTGATTTCTTTAAGGAAAGGGGACACCACATTGTTCCATCTGCTCCAATCGTTAATAAAAACGATCCAACCCTGATGTTTACCAATGCAGGTATGAACCAGTTCAAGGATATTTTTCTTGGAAATCAACCTGCAAAATATAAAAGGATAGCCGATACTCAGAAATGCCTTAGAGTAAGCGGAAAGCATAATGATCTGGAGGAGGTTGGTATAGATACTTACCACCATACCATGTTCGAAATGCTGGGGAACTGGTCTTTCGGAGATTATTTTAAAGAAGAAGCAATAAAATGGTCGTGGGAGCTTCTGACTGAGGAATATAAACTTCCTAAAGAAAGAATTTATGCAACGGTTTTCGGAGGAGACAAAGGAGAAAATCTTGAGCCTGACAATGAGTCTCTTGAGTTGTGGCTGAAATATCTTCCTAAAGAAAGAATTCTTTATGGTTCCAAGAAAGATAATTTCTGGGAAATGGGAGACCAGGGCCCTTGCGGACCGTGTACTGAAATTCATATAGATTTAAGAACAGAAGAAGAAATTAAAAAAGTACCTGGAAGGGACAGAGTCAACAACGACGATCCTAGAGTTGTTGAAATCTGGAATAACGTTTTTATTCAATACAACAGGAAGGCTGATAAAAGTCTGGAACCACTTCCTGAAAAGCACGTGGATACAGGTATGGGCTTTGAGCGCCTTGTAATGGCGATTCAGGCGAAGACTTCAAACTACGATACTGATGTATTCCAGCCAATGATTAAATTCATTGGAGATGCATGCGGCAAAACTTATGGAAAAGATCTGAAAACTGATATTGCAATGAGAGTGCTTTCTGATCACATCAGGGCGATTTCATTTACAATTGCAGACGGTCAATTACCGGGTAACGCAAAAGCCGGATATGTTATCAGGAGGATATTGAGAAGGGCAGTTAGATATGGTTATACTTTCCTGGGCTTTAAAGAGCCATTCCTAAACAAGATGGTACCTGTGCTTGCAAACCAGTTTGCAGAAGTTTTCCCTGAGTTAAAAGCTCAACAGGATTTCGTGCAAAAGGTAGTTCTTGAAGAAGAAATTTCATTCCTGAGGACGCTTGAGATAGGATTGAAAAAGCTTGAACAGATAAGAGTAAACATAGAAACATCCAAAGGATCAAAAGTCATTGATGGAAAAACCGTATTTGAACTGTATGATACTTTTGGATTCCCTGTTGATCTTACTGCCCTTATTGCAAGGGAGTATGGCCTTGAAATAGATGAGGCTGAATTTGAAAAAGAAATGGCTGTCCAGAAGGAGAGATCAAGAAAAGATGCAGCTACTGAAACTACGGACTGGGTACTTGTAAGAGAAGAAGAAGGTGTTGAGTTTGTAGGTTATGATCATTTGCGTGCTAAATCAAAGATTGTAAAATACAGGAAAGTTACAGCAAAAGGCAAAGACCAATATCAGGTAGTGCTTGATACTACGCCTTTCTATGCTGAAAGCGGCGGACAGGCAGGAGATACAGGTGTGCTTCAGTCAGGAAAAGAAAAGATTCAGGTGCTTGATACTAAAAAAGAAAATGACCTGATCATTCATATCATTGATAAGCTTCCAACGGATGTTAAAGCTGACTTTGAAGCGAATGTTAATGAGAAGAAAAGACTTCTTACTGAAAATAACCATTCAGCAACGCATTTATTACATGCGGCATTGAGAGATGTTCTTGGAACTCACGTTGCCCAGAAGGGTTCCTTGGTAAATGATAAAGTGTTAAGATTTGACTTTTCACATTTCTCCAAAATGACACCTGAGGAAATTGAAAAAGTTGAAAAGATAGTTAATGCCAAGATCAGAGAAAATATCCCATTGAATGAAAGACGTAATGTCCCGATCAATGAAGCTAAATCTCTTGGAGCAATGGCTTTGTTTGGTGAGAAATATGGAGAGTTTGTAAGAGTCATAACATTTGACCCTTCCTATTCAGTAGAATTGTGCGGAGGTACTCACGTATCAGCAACGGGTAAAATCGGATTGTTTAAGATTGTTTCTGAAAGTTCTGTAGCAGCAGGTGTAAGAAGGATAGAGGCAATTACTGCTGATGAAGCTGAAACCTTTGTGGATACTCAGCTTTCAATTATTGAAAAATTAAAAGAGGTTCTTAAAAATCCTAAAGACATATTAAAAGCTGTTGAAGAACTTACAGCTGAAAAAGCAAAGCTTCAGAAACAGATTGATGAATATGTCAGCAAAGAAGGCCAGGGCATCAAAGAGGAGTTACTAAAAAAAGTAGAAACAGTTGATGGAATTAATGTAGTCATATCAAGAGTAGACCTTTCTTCAGCTGATGCTTTAAAACAGCTGGCTTATGATGTAAAGGCTAAGGTTGATAATTTATTCCTTGTTCTTGCGGCCAAAATAGAGGATAAGCCTCAGATCGCAGTAATGATCTCTGAAAATCTTGTTGCAGATAAAAAACTTCATGCAGGTAACCTTGTTAAAGAGCTTGCTAAAGAAATTCAAGGTGGAGGTGGTGGACAACCTTTCTTCGCAACAGCGGGAGGAAAAGATCTTACCGGACTCGATAAAGTTTTATTGAAAGCTAAAGGTGTCCTTAAAGAAAAAGTATAAGTAAAATTCAGTATTGCTTTAAGATGGATAAATCAATCATAGAAAAATATCAGCCGGTAATCGGTCTTGAAATACACGCACAGTTAAGTACGCAGAGTAAAATCTTCGCTTCAGATTCAACTGAGTTCGGAAGTATGCCAAATACGAATGTGAGTGTAATTACTCTGGCACATCCGGGAACACTACCTTTGTTAAATAAAAAGGTGGTTGAATATGCAATTAAAATGGGCTTAGCGAGTGGCTGTGAAATCAACAGAGTAAATTTCTTTGATAGAAAGAATTATTTTTATCCAGACCTTCCGAAAGGATATCAGACTACTCAGGATAAGGCTCCTATATGTAAAGGGGGAGAAGTTGTGATTCGTATGAAAGAGGGAGAAAAAGTGATTCGTCTTAATAGAATTCATATGGAAGATGATGCGGGTAAAAACCTTCACCTTGCAGGTGAGACAGATACACTCGTGGACTATAACAGAGCAGGAGTTCCTTTGATTGAGATCGTTACGGAACCTGATATCCGCAGTTCGGAGGAAGCCTTTCAGGTAGTAACTGAAATCAGGAAACTTGTAAGGTATCTTGAAGTATGTGACGGCAACATGGAAGAAGGTTCGATGAGATGTGATGCAAACGTTTCTGTGATGCTGAAGGGAGCAACTCAGTATGGGAAGAAAGTGGAAATCAAAAATATGAACTCCATCAGAAACGTACAGAGAGCTATAGATCATGAAATTGAGCGTCAGATTGAGCTCATAGAAAAAGGTGAAGCAATTTTCTCTGAGACGAGAATGTTTGATGCTACCACTGGCAGTACTTACGGAATGAGAACCAAAGAAGAGCTGAACGATTATAGATACTTCCCTGAACCTGATCTTCAGCCTTTGCATATTTCTGATACATGGTTGGCGGACATCAAGGCAACTATGCCAAGTTTACCAAACTTTCTGTACAAGAAGTTTACAGAAGAGTTTGGGCTTCCGCAATATGATGCTCAGGTATTGACAGATTCAAAAGAAATAGCATTGTATTTTGAAGACCTTTGCAAACATACCAAGAACTATAAAGCAGCTTCCAACTGGGTAATGGGACCTGTAAAGGGGTATTTGAATGAATTAACACTTCATATAAATGATTTCCCATTGTCTACTCAAAAGCTATCAGAGCTGATTGCATTGGTAGAATCAGGAAAAGTTAGTTTTGCAGTTGCCAGTCAAAAGATTTTCCCTGAAATGATCAATCAAAAGGGAGGCTCAGCTCAGCAGATAGCTGAAAAAATGAATTTGATTCAGGAAAGCGATACTGGTGCTTTACAACCTTTGATAGATGAGGCTATTGCAAAGTATCCAAATAAAGTAGCTGAATATAAAGCTGGTAAAACAAATCTTTTAGCTATGTTTATGGGTGAAGTTATGAAGCTGACCAAAGGTAAGGCTGACCCAAAAATTACAAGCGAATTATTAAAAAAGACACTGGATAATCTGAATTAATCTGATGAAGGTATTACGTTATCTGCTAATCGTAGCGGTTGTTTTCGGGTGTTCTGAGAAAAAGGAATCTGAAAAAAAAGAAGAAGGAAAATTTTCTTTCGAACTATCAGGAACAATTAAAAATGGCGGTGGTAAGAAATTATACCTTGATAAACTTGAAAACCAAACCTGGGCCCATTTGGATTCTGTCGAAATCGGATCTGATGGATCTTATCAATTTAAAAGCGCTCTTGCTGAGCCTGACTATGCTCTTTTGCAGATAGATACTCAGAATGTCCTTATTATTATTGACGGCCAAAATATTAAGTTTAATTCTGATCTGAGAGATTTACCGGGAAATGCGTCAGTTGAAGGTTCTAAGGCAACTGCGGAATATCTGGCTTTTTTTAATCAGATGAATGAAATTCAAAAGGCTCAGAACAAGTTGCAGCAAAAGGGAATGTTATTTCAGATGAAGAAGCAGGAAGACTCTATTCCTGCTATAATGACAGAATTAAAAGGCCTTCAGGAAAAGTCCCGTAAACTAACGATGGCTTCCATAGATTCTGTACTTCCTTCGCTTTCTGTATTTTCAATGGTTAACTACCTTGATTTTCAGTCCGATCTCCCTTTCCTGAAAAAGATAGCTGATGAAATGAATAAGGCCTATCCCAATTCAAAATACACAAAGCTCCTGTCTTCAGAAGTGGAAAAGGCCCTTGCAATGAAAAAGCAAGAGGAGGAAAAGGAAAAACTTAGTAAAGTCAGTGTGGGGAAAAAAGCTCCTGAAATTGCACTTCCTAACCCCAACGGAAAAATTATCAAGCTTTCAGATTATAAAGGAAAGTATGTAATGATAGATTTCTGGGCTTCCTGGTGTGGACCGTGTCGTATGGAAAATCCTCATGTAGTGGAGCTTTATAAAAAATACAAGGACAAGGGCTTTAACATACTTGGAGTTTCATTGGATGAAGACAAAGAAAAATGGAAGAATGCAATTATGAAGGATGGTCTCATTTGGGAGCAGGTTTCAGATCTAAAAGGATGGGCCTCTTCTGTAAATCCTGTCTATGAAGTTCAGGCAATTCCGTTAACATATTTGGTTGATAAGGAAGGAACTATCGTTGCAAAAAATCTTCGTGGTCAGGACCTTACTAATAAGTTGGAAGAACTATTTGGCAAGTAACCTTATTGTGGGATAAATTCTCCTGAACCTTGCCTGTGAGTACCAATTATCTTAGGATTGCCACTATAGTAGACGTTTCCTGTTCCTTTAATGGTAGAATAAAAAATGCTGTCGGAAAACACATAACTCATGCCGGGGCCTTGATTAGTCAGAGAAACGATCTTACTATTAAGTGTATTTACTTTTAACTGCCCTGATCCATAATTAATACCATAAAATTCCTTTGTATTACCTGTTATGGATACATTGCCAAGCATATCCATGTCTAGCCAGAGATATTCAAGATCAACATTTAAATTTATATCTGTGTTAGAGTAATTATGAATGAATAGTTTATCTTTTTTTAGTATACCTTCATTGCTCACCGTACCATATCCCATAAAAAAAAAGTCCTTAAATTTTACCGCATCAATAAAGACTTTTATGTCTTTTTTATAGGTTCTGACCCAATTGCAGGTATTGTTGTTTTTTATTTTCAAATAAGTACCATCATGATCCGTTGTTATTTTTTTTAACAGATTTTCACCAGCTTCGACAATTATTGTATCACCTAGATTATTTTTAAAGATAAGATTGATATTGTCTTCGATTCTTATAAAAAAACTTCCTTTGACTATCCTTCTTTCCTGGGCAATTTTGCCAGTGCTCTTTACACAATCCCAGCTATCTTCTTTATTGCAGGATAAGAGAATAGCTGATATAATAGCGATATATAATAAACCTGAATTTTTCATTTTAATGTATAACCAACCGTCCATTCAACTAACTCTGCCTGGCCGAAATGGGCTTTGAGCGCTATTCCGGCACTGATTGCATCAGTAAAATTATATTTGATAGTATAACGTTGATAAAGAGGTTTATATCTTTTTAATGGATCATAAACATAATACCCACACTGACCAACAAAGGATACCTGGCTTATAAAATAATGAAATCCTAATGCGACACCATGTCTCATATAATTACCATTTACAAGTTTCTTATCATAGGTACCTCTCTTGATTTCGGCCTTTGCAGAGTAGTCATAAATGAAATCGTATCCAAGATTAAGGCAGGTGCGTGAGTTAATGCCAAGATCGTAGTAAGCAGAAAATACTCCTGCAAAATATCTTGATCCTCCAATAGGCTTTATTGCCTTAAATCCTCCTCCAATTGACAAGTTTAAGGAATTGGACCTTTTTTTTCTTTCAGGTTCAGGAGCATCAAATGTAACCTGTTTCTTGGAAGTGAAACCCAAACCTGCATAGACAGCAGGTATATTCATTCCCAGATTAGGTATCTTCATTGCTCCATTACTTAAATGAAACAATCCGATTCCTGCATTGAAAATTAATCTTTTTGAAATTATTGAACTGAAATTTACGGCTCCATTAAGACAATAATTAAAAGTACTTCCTGTGATATTGTCTTTATTGTTTTTTACAATGTCAAACTTTCGGAATACAATTCCCGGACCTACACCTATTCTCCATCTTAGCTCACTTTTAGGAGTTCTGAAAAATGCTTTGCCATAATATAGGATTAAGCCTAAAGCGTCGCCGACAGGCTTGTTCGGATCAAAATGAATGTAGTTTAATGAGTACCCTACAACAGGATAGTTATTATTGACCTGCCAGCCTTTGCTTCCATCTGTTTGTATTTTGAAATCGAGTTCAAGTTTTAGTGGTCTTTGATTGGCAAGATGCCCCATTTCATCCCCATGTTTCATCAGAAATCCATAATGATAATTCAATGAAAGGGCATATTTTGTAGCTGGTGCTTTATCCTGTGCGGCCACAACGAAACATTGGAGGGAAAAAATGATGAGCAAAAAGTGAAATTTCAATAAATGCATTCTAATTTAGCAAAATTAATACCCCAAAATTATCATAAATTCATATTACTTTAGAAGAATAATCTAAATAAAAATGAAAGCTGTAGCGTCTGATAAGCCTGAAAAGGCATTAGTTGTTTTTGTTGCCATGACCTTTGTATTATCAATCATTTTATCTGGCAGTAAAAGGTTTGAGAGCATAACATGGGCTCCATTGTTTGCGGGAATATTGTTGTTAGGTTATTATATCTTTATAATCAATAATTTAAAGATGAAGGCGCTTATGTTTGGCATGGCAATTTGCCAGGCAGGTTTTGCTTTGGACCTCCTTAATATCGGATCTGCACAAATTTTTTTATATATTGGTTTGATTACCTATTTGATTTTGTCCGGGATTTTTGTTGTGAAAGCAATTAAAGACAGCTTAAAATTCAGGAACTTTGAGATGATGGTATTTCTTATGGGCTTGTTTTTACTGTATCCTGCTGCCTTTATTTTTTTTATGGAAGTTCAGAACTTGCTTCTGATCCTTTGTTTCGGACTTGCTTTTGTATCAGCAACTATTATTTATAATGACAATCTTTGGGATCGATTTTCAGAAGGGGAAAGAAAGATTGTCATATTCCAGTTGCTAAATTCGGTTGTAATCATTTCAGGCATATCATTGAAGAATTTTTAAGCAAAAAAGTATATTATGAATTTAAAGGATAAAATTGCTATTGTCACTGGAGCGAGTAAAGGTGTGGGACTTGAAATAGTAAAAGTATTGTTGGAAAAAGGTGTAAAGGTTGCCGGATGGAGCAGAACTGCTCCCGATTATAAACACGATCATTTTAGATTTTATGCTACGGATGTCGGAAATATAGATTCTGTAAATGGATCTTACAATGCAACTATTAAAGATTTTGGAGAAAATATTAGTATTCTGATTAACAATGCCGGGTTGGGTTATGCAGGTCTGATTGAAGAAATGCCAGTTGAAGAATGGAAAGAAATGTTTGATACCAATGTCCATGGAGTCTTTTTCTGCTCTCAGATGGTAGTGCAGAAAATGAAAGAGTTGGGCGAGGGGCATATTGTTAATATTGCATCAATTGCAGGTAAAGAAGGCATTGAAAAATTTGCGGGGTATTGCGGGACTAAATTTGCTGTCAGGGGTATTTCTCAGTCTATGTATAAAGAACTCAGGGATTATGGCGTAAAGGTGACTTGTATTGTACCCGGTTCTATTCATACCAATTTCTTTGATTCAATAGATTCAATTAGTGTGCATCCGAATATGATGAGGCCTGAAGATATTGCCGGGGCTGTTCTATATTCCTTGGAAACCTCGGAAAATTTTCACCCTGTAGAGTTGGAATTCAGACCATTAATGCCTAAAGGCAGGAAGTCAATTTAAGAAGCGGAAAGCTTAAAGTTAAAAGTTTAAAGTTTGCACAACTGTTAGATGGTCTGGGAAATTATCCGAGACTGCTCCCTTCTCCTGAAGGAGAAGGGCTGGGGATGAGGTCTTTTAGGATTTAAGTGAGCAATAAAAAATGGAAAGTTAAAAGATCGGAAAAAAGTTGTCATCTTAAAACTTAAATCTATTATGTGTTCGTTCTTAAAAGAAACCCAAACTTTCAGCTTTGGGCTTTCTGCTTTAAGCTTGAATTCAATAAATTTGCAAAAGATAACATACAGTCATAGTGAGTTTAAAGGTACAGGAGTTAACTAAAATTTATGGCGAGCAGAAAGCTGTAGACCATATCAGTTTCGAGGCTGGTAAAGGGGAAATACTTGGGTTTCTGGGACCCAATGGAGCAGGTAAATCTACAACAATGAAAATTGCTACTTGCTACATTCCTCCTACATCGGGAGTTGTTACAGTAGCCGGGTATGACGTTGTGGAATCTCCTTTGGAGGTGAGAAAGAATGTCGGATATCTGCCAGAGCACAATCCTCTTTACCTCGATATGTATGTGCACGAATACCTTGAGTTTATAGGTTCTCTCCATGCTTTAAAAGGAAGTAAGCTTAAAGGAAGGGTTCAGGAAATGGTGGAAATGACTGGGTTGACTTTAGAACAGAATAAAAAACTTGGGGCCTTGTCAAAAGGGTATCGTCAAAGGGTAGGCCTTGCACAGGCCATGATTCACGAACCTCAGGTGCTTATACTTGATGAGCCTACCACTGGTCTGGATCCAAATCAGATTCTTGAAATCAGAAGTCTTATTAAGAATATAGGTAAAGAAAAAACAGTTCTTTTTTCTACACACATTATGCAGGAAGTACAGGCACTATGTGACAGAGTGGTGATTATTAACAGAGGAAAAATTGTTGCCGATAGTCGTGTTAGTGAGTTGAAAGGACTTCAGACCTCAGGTAAAAAGATCATTGTAGAATTTTCAGGTGCAATAGAAGTAGAATATCTAAAGTCTCTATCCGGTGTAAATGAGGTAAATTATTTAGCAGGAGGGAAGTATGAGTTGTATTCTTCAGGAGAAAATGATGTAAGAGGAGCTATTTTTAAATTAGCATCTGAGAGGAACTGGGCTCTGATAGGCTTAAATCAGGAAGAGCATTCTCTTGAAAATATCTTCAGAGACCTTACCGGAAAGAAGAATGATTCCATATAATTTAAAATTTTAACTTGAAGGATTTGTGTTAAGCATCTTTAGAAAAGAAATAAACAGTTTTTTTAATTCACTGATAGCCTACCTTGTCATCAGTGTGTTTCTTACATTAATTGGATTGTTCCTTTGGGTTTTTCCGGAAAGCAGTGTATTTGAGTTTGGTTTTGCGGACCTGGAAAGTCTTTTTGCATATGGTCCAATTGCCTTTCTGCTGCTGATTCCTGCAATTACTATGAGAACTTTTGCAGAAGAAAAAAGAGAAGGGACTATGGAGTTATTGCTAACGAGGCCGGTAAAAGATTGGGAAATTATATTAGGTAAATATTTGTCAAGTCTGGCTTTAGTGCTCTTTAGTCTTATGCCAACATTAATTTATTATTATTCAGTTTATCATCTTGGAAGTCCGGTTGGAAATATAGATTCGGCAGCTGTATTTTCATCTTATATTGGTTTGTTTTTACTTGGAGCTGTATTTACTTCTATTGGGATATTTGCATCAGCCATCACTAGAAATCAGATTGTAGCCTTTATAATTGCGGTATTACTTTGCTATACTCTCTATGATGGAATGGCAAGGGCTGCATCAGTAAACTTCTGGGCAGCGCAAGCCAATATTCTTGTAAAGCTCGGGTTAAGTTATCATTATGAAGCATTGAGCAGGGGATTAATAGATTCCAGAAATGTTCTGTATTTCCTAAGTATAATTTTTATAATGCTTCTTTCAACAAGATTGGTTTTAGGTAGCAGAAAATGGTAAGTAGTTTATGAATTTAAAGAAGTTTGATATTATCCGGTTCCTGTTGCTTTTAGGAACTGTTATATTTATTAATATATTTTTTTCAGAGCATTTCTTCAGACTGGATCTTACTCAGGATAAGAGGTACACCATTAGTCCCTCCACTAAAGAAAAACTTAAAAATCTTAACGAACAGATATTTGTTGATGTCTTTCTTGATGGAGATTTGAATCCTGATTATTCCAGGCTTAGAAGATCCATCAAAGAAACGCTGGAAGAGTTTAGGGCTTATTCAGGAGATAAGATCGTTTACAGATTTACAGATCCGAATGCAATTGAAGATAAGAGACTTCGTGAACAGTTTTATTCCCAGTTGATTCAGAAGGGGGTACAGTACAAATATGATCTTGTACAACAGGGCGGTGCTAGAGAAGAGAAAATTGTTTTTCCTTCTGCTCTGATCTCAATGGGTGATAAAGAAACTCCCATAATGTTCCTGAAGGGAAGTAAAATTTTACCAATGGCTCAGCAACTGAATCAGTCGGTAGAAGGAGTTGAATATGAATTGATGGCAGCTATCAGAAAGCTTAACAGTGAAGTTACCAAATCAGTGGCATTTACAGAAGGGCATGGGGAGCTTTCAGCAGGGGAGACCGGTGATATTTCTACAGCGCTTAGTGAATTTTATAATGTAGAAAGAACGGTTATTACTGATTCATCAAAACTTAGTAATTACAAAGCTCTGATCATTGCAGGCCCGACAAAGCCTTTTTCTGAAAAGGAAAAATTCATACTTGATCAGTATGTTGTTAAAGGCGGAAGAATATTGTTCTTTATTGATCAATTGAATTTAAATAAAGATAGTCTTGTATCAGGAGTTACTTATGGTTTCTCATATAATCTAGGGCTTGAAGATTTGCTTTTCAAGTATGGTGTAAGGATTAATGATGACTTAATACAGGATCTGAATTGTGCATTGTTGAAAGTTGAAGTTCCGGGAGGTCAGTCTGAAATGGTGTCCTGGCCTTACTTTCCTATCTTTTATAATTTCGGAAAACAACCAGTTGTTAAAAATCTGGATGCAGTATTAGGGCGATATGTCAGTTCCATTGATACAGTAAAGGCACAAGGGATAACCAAAATTCCATTGATTTTTACATCAAAGAATACAAGACTGATAAAGGCTCCACTTCCTGTAGATCTAAATGAGGCACGGAAGAACCTTGATCCGAAAGACTTTAATGTTGGAATGTTACCTGTCGCATATCTTTTAGAAGGTCAATTCGAATCGGTTTATAAAAACAGACCTTCTCCTATAGCAGGTGTTCAGGTTATTAAACAAGATAGTTCCAGTAAAATCATAGTAGTGTCAGATGCGGATTTTATCAGAAACGAAATTGACAAAACGAGGAACCAACCGATACCATTGGGATATGATCCTGATTTAAAATATTTGTTTTCCAATAAAGAGTTTATAATGAATGCAGTAGATTATCTGATGGACGAACCAATCGTTGCTGCAAAAGGCAAAGAAATACAACTAAGACCTTTGGATAAAAATAAACTTGCAGAAGAGAAGACTTACTGGCAGATTGTGAATCTTGTGGTGCCTATCGTCCTTCTTGTTGTTTTTGGAGTCAGCAGATACTATTTGAGAAAGAGAAAATATACAAGCTTTAGATAAAATGAGGGAGTTGAAGAAGTTAAGTCCATATATCTTTTTATTCGTGATTACCGGATTGGCAGCCTTGTATACATTGCTGGGTGGAAGTGGTTCCGATTCTTTTAACAATGAAAAATTATCAGTAGGAGTGGCTGACACTACAGCTATAACATCTGTTAGTTTTCAAGTTAATAACCAGACTACCAATCTACAAAAAAAAGCTAACGGTAAGTGGTCGGTAAATAATAAATATGATGCAAGAGAGAAGCTGATAAGTCTTTTGTTTTTCGGATTGAATAAAATTGAGGTAAAAAGACCTGTTGCTGACAACAAAAAGACTGAGGTAGTTAAGAAACTTAAACAAGACGGGGTTAAGATATCAGTAGAATCTTCGGGTGAAAAGAATGTGTTTTATGTAATGTCCAACGAAAACGATGTGAATAGTACATATTTTTTGTCTGAAAGCTCTTCTGATCCGGTAATTGTATTTGTTCCTGGTGTAAAAGGGGATCTTTCTGAGTTGGCAAGTCTGAAAGAGCAGGATTGGAGATCCAGGATTTTATTTAACAGCAGTCCAAGAAGTCTTCAAAAAGTATCAGTAAGTTTTCCAGCTGCCCCTTCTGAAAATTTTACAATAGTTTCCAGGGGTAATAAGTTTGAAGTTGAAAATCTTCCTTTGCAAGACAGCTCCAAAATCCACAGGTATCTGATGCTCTATGGAGTAACAAATGTGGATAAGTATATAGTGGATGGCAAAGATACTATTGTGAATCAACTTCATAAAGCGAAGCCGTTTTCAACAATACAAGTGGATGATATTGTGGATAACCTAAGTAAGACTGTTGATATTTATCTCGATCCTTGGAAACAAGGTAAGATCTATGCTCTCATCAGGAATACAGGAGAGTTGATAACATTGAATCCTGAGCTGACAAACTATCTTCTGGTAAAAAAATCTTTCTTTGCTCCTTCAAATAAGTAAGAGGGATTTTTTTAGAATTTGGTTTTTTATAATTAACTTTATCCCCTTCATATTTTACTAGAATAGGATAAAAGAGCTATATGAAATTTGTTGTTTCTTCAAGTGCCCTTCTTAAACAATTGACTGCGATCAATGGGGTTATCACCACTAATCCGGTTGTGCCGATTTTGGAAAATTTCCTGTTTGAGGTTTCTGTGGGCAAACTTACTGTTTATGCTTCAGATCTTCAGACTTCCATGATTACAGAAATTGTGGTGGAGTCTAAAGAAAAAGGAAATATTGCAGTACCTGCCAAAATACTTCTTGATACACTTAAGAACCTTCCGGAGCAGCCAGTAACCTTTACAATTGACGAAGAAACCTATAGCATTGAAATCAGCTCTGATAATGG
This sequence comes from Sporocytophaga myxococcoides, assembly GCF_000775915.1. NCBI lineage: Bacteria > Pseudomonadati > Bacteroidota > Cytophagia > Cytophagales > Cytophagaceae > Sporocytophaga > Sporocytophaga myxococcoides. The sequence continues at coordinate 99,305 of NZ_BBLT01000004.1, read as the reverse complement.
AAGGTATAAACTATCAGGTGAAAATGCGACTGATTTTCCTAGGGTGCCTGCTGTTAAAAACGGGTATGCCGTAGATGTTCCATCAGACATTCTGACAAGGGCTATTTCAAGTACGATTTTCGCAGCTAGCAACGATGAGTTAAAACCTCAGATGACTGGAGTTTTCATCAATATTTCAGATGCAAATACAACATTTGTAGCAACTGATGGCCACAGACTGATCAGGTACAGAAGAGCAGATATTGCTTCTGAAAGTCAAAATACGCTGTTAATACCAAAGAAAGCTCTTAACCTTCTTAAAGCATCTCTTCCTACTGACAATACTCTTGTCAAGATGGAGTTCAATGCATCCAACGCTTTCTTCAGCTTTGCCAATATCAAGATGATCTGCCGCCTTATCGACGAGCGTTTCCCTGATTATGAGAATGCAATTCCTGCAAATAATCCGAATAAACTAACGATCAACAGACAGGATTTGCTTAATTCATTAAAACGTATCTCTATTTATGCAAACAAGACTACACATCAGGTGCGTCTTAAAATTGCAGGTAGTGAGTTACAGATTTCAGCTGAAGATCTTGATTTCAGCAATGAAGCAAATGAAAGGTTGTCCTGTGAATATGAAGGAGACGATATGGAAATCGGGTTTAATGCAAAATTCCTTATTGAAATGCTGAATAACCTTGATTGTGAAGCTATTGATATTAATCTGTCAGCTCCGAATAGAGCGGGTATACTAAATCCGGCTAAAAAAGATAAGAACGAAGATGTACTTATGCTTGTAATGCCGGTGATGCTTAATAACTATGTATAATTGTGAGTTAATAGTGTTATAAAAGAAAAGGCTGGTCAATCTGATCAGCCTTTTTTAATTTATTTCATATTATGAAAAACGTTTTGAACATCATCATCCTCTTCAAATTTACCAAGGAGTTTTTCAATTTCTGCTTCCTGTTCTTCTGTTAATTCTTTGGTATCTGTAGGAATCCTTTCAAAGTCAGAACTAATCACTTCATAACCTTTTTCCTCAAGAAATTGCTGGATTTTCCCATAAGCATCAAATGTGCCGTATATAACAATTTCATTCTCATCCGCACCTATTTCATCTGCACCGAAGTCAATCAGTTCCAGTTCCAGCTCTTCAATATCAATATCTTCTCTGCTTTTGATTTTAAAGATACATTTTCTTTCAAAAAGGAAATCAAGAGAGCCCGTAGTACCAAGTGATCCGCCGCTTCTTGTGAAATAGCTTCTGACACTGGCAACGGTTCTTGTGGGGTTATCAGTGGCAGTCTCAACTACAATTGCAATTCCATAAGGACCATAACCTTCATATACCACTTCTTTATAATCTTCCTGTTCTTTAGAAGAAGCCTTTTTTATCGCCCTTTCTACATTGTCTTTAGGCATGTTTGCAGCTTTGGCATTCTGGATCAAAGCACGGAGTCTTGAGTTGGTAGTAGGGTCGGGGCCACCAGATTTTACAGCCATGGCAATGTCTTTACCGATTCTGGTAAATGTCTTCGCCATTTGTCCCCATCTTTTCATTTTTCGGGCTTTCCGGAATTCAAATGCTCTTCCCATTGTAATATACTTTTAAAATAATATCAGTTATTGCTATAATTCTTCTGTAAAAAAGGTAAAGATAAAAATCAAAGAAACCAGAACAAAGGTTAAACCATATAAAATTCCAATGGTAACATCGCGTCTCTTTGATATAAAGGCAATTATGATCGAAATGAGGATTAGTGCAAAATAAAGTACATAGGATATAGTGGTCGGAAGAAAGTTGATAAATCTGAAGTAAACGTAAGAAATAATAATAAGTATGATGGCTATTAAAATCCTTAGTTTATTGCTTTTGATTTCCATATCATTCATAAAAAAGGAGCCGGAATAAGGCTCCTTTGTACAAAAAGATTATTTAAGAAATTCTTCTTATTTCAGCTCCAAGTGCATTCAGCCTGGTATCAATATTCTGATAACCTCTGTCTATTTGTTCTATATTGTGTATAGTACTTTTGCCATTGGCAGATAAAGCAGCGATCAATAAAGCCACTCCAGCTCTGATATCAGGAGATGTCATCTGTATTCCTCGAAGAGGAATTTGTTTATTAAGCCCAATTACTGTAGCCCTGTGTGGATCGCATAGAATTATCTGTGCTCCCATATCTATCAGTTTGTCAACAAAGAAAAGTCTGCTTTCAAACATTTTCTGATGTATCAGTGCAGAACCTTTTGCCTGGGTAGCCACAACCAATGCAATACTCATAAGGTCAGGTGTAAATCCTGGCCAAATTGCATCAGATATTGTAAGTATAGAGCCATCAATAAATGTTTCTATTTCATAGCTATCCTGAGAAGGGATATGAATATCATCCCCTCTGAATTCCATTTTAATACCAAGTCGTCTGAATATGGTCGGGATAATTCCCAACATATCAATTCTGCAATTCTTTATTGTGACTTCAGAACTGGTCATTCCTGCCATACCGATAAAACTTCCTATTTCGATCATATCTGGAAGTATAGTATGTGCAGTACCTCCTAAAGAATCCACACCTTCTATAGTAAGAAGATTGGAACCGATACCGCTGATTTTCGCACCCATGCGGTTTAGCATAGAGCATAGCTGTTGCAGGTATGGTTCGCAGGCTGCATTGTATATGGTGGTTTTGCCTTTGGCAAGAACAGCAGCCATCACAACGTTGGCAGTTCCTGTTACGGATGCTTCGTCAAGGAGCATATAGCATCCTTTTAGATTACTTGCATCAATTTGATAAAAACTATCTCCGGAATCATAGGAGAATTTTGCACCTAATTGTTCAAAACCCAGAAAGTGGGTATCTAGTCTGCGGCGTCCGATTTTATCACCTCCCGGCTTGGGCATTTTGGCTTTCCCAAATCTTGCTAATAGCGGACCAAGGATCATTATGGAGCCTCTTAGCGCTGCAGCTTTCTTTTTAAAAGAATCAGTTTCTAAAAAGGCAATATTTACATTTTTGGCTTCAAACAGATAAGTGGATTCTCCAGTCTTTTCTACTTTTACACCAAAATCTTTTAACAATTCAATAAGTTTGTTAACATCAATAATGTCCGGTACATTATGAATAGTAACAGGTTCCGGAGTTAATAAAACAGCACAAAGGATCTGAAGCGCTTCGTTTTTTGCTCCCTGAGGATAAATGTCTCCTTTAAGACGTTTACCACCGATAATTTCAAATGAAGCCATTCCTTAGTTTTTTCTTCTTTTATCCTTAGAGTATTTATTGTCTCTGTTATCTCCTCTGTTGTCCCTGTATTCTCTGCTGTTGTCTCTACTGTTGCTATCTCTGCTACGGAATTCTCTTTTGTATCCATTACCATTGGAACCGCCTCCACTTTGGCTGCTGTTTTTCGGCTCACGCATTTCTTTAACCTGAGAATCGAAAAGATTATTAGCTTTAATTTTTTCGGCATTGATAGGCAACTTATTCTTGGACATTGTTATAAGTTGTTCAATGATGATATCGTCGGTAATGTTTTCCTTATTCCAGGTCTGATAAAATCTCTTCATAAGCTTACCTATATATATTATAGCAGCTTCTTGTTCGTCTTTATCTTCCAGTTGCAAAGCTTTCGCTATAAGCAATTCTATATTTTTTCCGTAATGTTTATAATAAAGCAAATTATTATTATAGCCAACGGTCATTGGTTTTTTCCCAAGCAATGATTTCTCCGGCATAGGGAAAGGGGTTTCTACATCGAGTTTAAAATCAGACATGATATAAAGGTGGTCCCAGAGCTTTCCGAAATCCTGGGTATCTCTCATGTTTGGATTAATCTGTTTCATTAGCTCGATAAGCGTTTTCGCATAACGTCCTCTCTCTTCGCGGTCTGGTATGCTTATCACAAAATCAACAAGCTTTTGAATATTTCTTCCGTATTCTTTTAAAACAATGCCTGTTGAAGGATCTGGTATCTCCATAATGTAGTGTTAGATTGCGTGCTTAAAAATATTAATAATTATGTAGTGTGAATTTTTAGTTTAGCGAAACTCAAAATCAATGTTTTTTCTCCATGATCGTTAAATTCGATAATAGCTTTTCGGTCGGTGCCGGATATATCCATTGCTTTTACCGTTCCATATCCAAATTTGAGGTGTTCTACTCTCATTCCTGGTTTTAACAGTGAAGTATCACTTGGTTTAAAATCCGGAGAGGGGACATAGTTACTCTTTGGTTTACTTAAAACAGGTGAAGCGGTTTTTGGTTTAGCTTTTATTACCTGAGGAGAAGAAGAAGTTGCTGCTGCCGGAGTAGCAGCAGGTTCTGGTCTTGCTCTTCTGCTGATATTCAGGTATTGAGGGTCTAATTCATTTAAGAATCTGCTGGGTTCGCATTCTTTTAATCGCCCGAACCGATATCTAGTAGCTGCGAAAGAAAGGCAAAGATTACTTTGTGCACGTGTGATTGCTACGTAGAATAATCTCCTTTCTTCTTCCAAGTCTGCTCTGCTGCTCAACATCATCTGGGAAGGAAACAATTCTTCTTCCATTCCTACTATATATACGCTCTTAAACTCAAGTCCTTTGGCTGAGTGAATGGTCATAAGCACAATGTAGTCATTATCTTTGTCCTTTTCTTCTTCAATATCTGTCAGAAGAGATATTTCCTGCAAGAAAGAACCAAGCTTTTTATCCTCAATATTAGGGTTGTCTACAAATTCTTTAATACCATTCAAAAGTTCCTGAACGTTTTCATACCTGCTTAGCCCTTCAACAGTTTTATCTTCATACAATTCTTTCAGTATTCCTGAAGACTGAGCTACTTCAATAGCAGTTTCAAAGGCGTCCTTGTTTTCAGCAAGGCGCATGTAGTTTTTAATTTGTACTACGAAACCCTCAATAGCTGCTGCAGCCCTTCCTGGTATAACTGAATGTACGTTATTTAATACATCCCAAAGTGGGGCGCCTTGCTCTTCGGCAGTAACCAATAGTTTGGATACCGTAGTATCACCGATTCCTCTCTTAGGATAATTGATAATCCTTCTTAAAGCTTGTTCATCATTAGGGTTAAGGGTAAACCTTAAATAAGCAACAAGGTCTTTAATTTCTTTTCTCTGATAGAAAGATAAGCCTCCAATTACCTTGTATTTAAGGTTCATTCTTCTCAGTGCTTCTTCAAATGCTCTTGATTGTGAGTTAGTTCTGTAGAGGATAGCAAAGTCTTTATTCTTTAACTGGTGAGCCATTTTTTCTTCAAAAATAGCTGTGGCAACCATTCGTCCTTCTTCATTGTCAGACGTAGCCTTGATTATTTCTATCAGCTTACCGGTTTCGTTTTCTGTAAAAACGTTTTTCTTAAGCTGTGCTTTGTTTTTGCCTATTACCGAGTTTGCAGCATTAACAATAACTTTAGTAGACCTGTAGTTTTGTTCCAGTTTATAGACCTGCAATTCCGGATAATCTTTTTCAAAGTTCAGGATATTCTGAATGTCTGCCCCACGAAATGCATATATACTTTGAGCATCATCTCCTACTACACAGATGTTACGGTTTTTTGCCGAAAGCTTTTTTGTAATGCTATACTGGCTAAGGTTGGTATCCTGAAACTCGTCTACCAGCACATATTTGAATATGTTCTGGTATTTGTTAACTACATCAATATGATTTTTAAACAGAATGTTGGTGTTAAAAAGCAAGTCGTCAAAATCCATTGCTCCAGCTTTGAAGCATCTGTCCTGATATAGTTTGTACAATTTCCCCATTTCAGGCCTCATGGCCGAAGCGTCATCCGCCATGAAATGAGGGTTGTTGAGGTATTCCTGAGCAGAGATCAGACGGTTTTTGGCTCCTGAAATTCTGGCTAAAACAGTGCTAGGTTTATAAAGTTTCTCGTCAAGGTATTGCTCTTTGACAATTTGTTTAATTAGTGTTTTGGAATCGTCTGTATCATAGATGGTAAAATTGCTGGTATAACCTATTTTTTCTGCTTCAGCTCTTAATATTCGGGCAAATACAGAGTGAAAAGTTCCCATCCAAAGTCCTCTGGCTTCCGGACCTACAACCTTTTCGATCCTTTCCCGCATTTCCTTTGCGGCTTTATTGGTAAAGGTAAGGGCTAGAATATTGAAAGGATCTACTCCTTTTTGTATAAGGTTGGCGATCCTGAAGGTTAATACTCTGGTTTTCCCAGATCCGGCACCAGCAATAATCATGCTTGGGCCTTCAGTATTAATAACAGCGTCTTTTTGGGAGGGATTAAGGCTTTCTATGTAATCCATTTGGGCTTGCTAATCTAGTTTGCAATTTACAATATATTTCTCTTCAAATCCCATTTAAAGTTTGAATTCTGAAAAACTTATATTTTTGAATCCGGAGATGGATATCAGGAGGAATTGAATTGATAATTTTTAAAATTTAGGAATAGAAAATAGATATTCTTTTAATTCCAGACTTTTCTAATCTAATAAGGAACATCTCCTGAAATAGAATGGTTTCTTAGATCTTCTATTCAAAAGGGACAAGATGTTTTTTTATTATTGTATAATTGACTGATAATCAGTATTAAGTTGCCCTCATGTTTTTTAAAAAAACAACTCCATATTTTTTAATGTAATACAGCAAATATAACCGTCTAGGAATTATATTTGTAATTAGTTGATTTTGAGGTGTTATTAGGTGTTTTAAAAGAAGTAAAGATTCCCCTTTTATTTTAATATTGGCAAAATATCAGGATGAGTAATTGGGAATAGAGTTTTTGGGGAATAATTTTTTAATTTTGAATTCTTCAACTAGAAAAACAGTTGGAGTTAAAAAGAAAATCAAGTGATAGTACAGGGAAAAACGGTAATTAGCGACGATATCGCAGATAAATTTTTTGTCTGTGATTTAATTAAATGTAAGGGAGCCTGTTGTGTAGAAGGTGATGCAGGCGCCCCATTGGAAGAGGATGAAGGGATGATCCTGGAAGAGATTTACGATAAGGTAAAACCATATTTGTCAGCAGAAGGAATAAAGGCAATTGAAGAGCAGGGGTTGACAGTCATTGATAGTGACGGAGATCTTACCACACCAACTATTAAAAACAGGGAGTGTGCCTATGCTATTTATGAAAAGGGAATTCTTAAGTGTGGTATTGAAAAGGCATACTTAATGGGAAAGATTGATTATAAAAAACCAATTTCATGCCACTTGTATCCTATAAGAATTAGCAAGTATGAACATTATGACGCATTAAACTATGACAGGTGGAATATCTGTAGCCCCGCATGCAGCAATGGAGAGTCATTACAGGTTCCTATATACAAATTTTTAAAAGATCCATTGATCAGAAAATATGGAGAGGATTGGTATAACTCGTTGGTGAAAACTATAGAGAAAATCTAGCGAATTTCTGATTTGTCACTCGCTTTTGATTTTACCATATTGAAAAGTGCAACAGCTGTCCAAATGATATTTACAAAGGCAGAGGGATAAGCTTTCAGGTATATGGTGTTTATGATCAAGAATACAGCACCCGTCGCGTTGAGCAGCTGATATGAGAATTTTTCCGAAGTAACTCTATTCGTGGAAATAAGAAAATAAGCAATCAATACTTCTATAGCACCAATCCAACCGGTTAAATTTAATAAATATTCCAACTTTACGATTTTATTATTTTGAAGTATCCGGAGAGGTTACGGTTTTATTTGTATTTAATGGAATAAATACGCTAAACTTTACCGTGAGGATATTATCCTTTTTCTTTTTTATTCCCCAATTGCTGATATTATCAAGATAATCAGAAGTAGGGTTTAAGTAACCTGCTTGTAATCCAATGGCGTACCAAGATGGAAGGAAAAACATAACACCTGCTTTAGTGGGAAAGACAAATGTTACATTGTTATAATCTTCTCCTTTTGCCCTTGTACTTAGTTTTGTTTGAAGTTTGTCATTATTCTGATCTTTTGGCGTAAATCGCATAAGACCAATACCCTGACTTATAAAAATGCATCCCCATTTCCTTTTTATTAAATTGAGCTGCAAATCATAATTTACACCAATTACATTAGTTTTGAAATAGGTATTGGGAGTGGGGGATGGGTTCAAATCTGGGTTAAATTCATACTTCCCATTTTGTCCCATGATATTTCCCACAAAAATATTTATACCACCATTGATTCTTTTTTTCTTATAGAATTTAATACCGGCATTATATAAAGCAGTCCACTGCTGAAAAGAATTATTGAGGTCTCCTCTGTAGGAACTTGGGCTGATGCCAGCCTCAATAAAATGTTTTGGGGAGTCTTGAGATTGCGCATTAAGAGCAATAAAAATCAGAGAAAATGAAAAAAAAAGTCTTAAGAAATTGAAGCTTTGAGTGGCTTTCATGGGGGCAAAATTTATTGTAAATACCTTCTTAAGAATGAATGTAACCTTAAAAAGAAAAGCTGCTTTGGAGCAGCTTTCTTTTTATCTTATTTTTTATTTCAGTTTTGAAAAGTCGAATGATTCAAGAAATGCAGTATTGAATTTACCGGATTGGAACTGAGGGTCTTCCATTAATTTAATATGGAATGGAATTGTTGTTTTAACACCTTCAATAACAAATTCCTCCAAAGCCCTTTTCATTCTGGCCAAAGCCTCTTCTCTTGTAGAACCGCTTGCAATAAGCTTTCCGATCATTGAGTCGTAGTTTGGAGGAATGGTATATCCATTGTAGCAATGAGTATCAACCCTTACACCATATCCGCCGGGAAGGTGGAAGTTTGTAATTTTACCAGGATTAGGTCTGAAGCCATTAGCTGGATCTTCTGCGTTGATACGACATTCTATTGAGTACCTTCCAGGAATAAAGTTCTTATTTGGAATGGCGCCACCAGCTGCTACTTTAATTTGCTCTTTCACCAGGTCAACACCGGTTACTTCTTCAGTAATAGTATGCTCTACCTGGATACGGGTATTCATTTCCATGAAATAGAAGTCACCGTTTTTGTCTACAAGGAATTCAATAGTTCCGGCACCTTCATATTTAATAGCTTTGGCGCCTTTTACAGCAGCCTCCCCCATTTTAGTTCTTAGTCTTTCAGTGATAACCGGTGAAGGTGTTTCTTCTACAAGCTTTTGATGTCTTCTTTGTATAGAACAATCTCTTTCGGAAAGGTGGATAGCTTTACCGTATCTGTCTCCAAGTATTTGTATTTCTATATGTCTTGGCTCTTCAATAAATTTTTCAAGATAAAGCCCGTCGTTACCAAAAGCAGCACCTGCTTCAGTTTTCGCATCTACCCAGGCTTTTTTGAATTCTGCGTCATTGCGAACAATACGCATACCTCTTCCACCGCCACCTGCTGTAGCTTTAAGGATTACAGGATACTTTATCTTGTTGGCAAGTTTAATACCTTCATCCATGGATTCCAGCAAGCCCTCAGATCCAGGGATAGTAGGTACGCCAGCTTTTTTCATTGTAGCTTTAGCTGAAGACTTATCACCCATTGCATTGATCATGGCAGCGCTGGCGCCAATAAATTTAATGCCATAGTCTTCACATATTTTTGAAAATTCAGCATTTTCAGAGAGGAAGCCATAGCCTGGATGAATAGCGTCTGCATTTGTAATTTCAGCAGCAGCAATGATATTGGGAATACTTAAATATGATTTGGATGAGGGTGCAGCACCGATACAAACCGCTTCATCAGCAAATCGAACGTGCAAGCTGTCTTTGTCAGCAGTTGAGTATATAGCAACAGTTTTAATTTTCATTTCCTTGCAAGCGCGAATTACACGCATAGCAATTTCGCCTCTGTTTGCTATTAATATTTTATTAAACATAGATATGGTTAATTAAAATTGAAATTTTGGTCATAAAAAAAAGGGATAGGACATCCCTTTTCAAAATGCTGTACTCTCGTTATTTAGGTTCTACCAGGAATAGTGGCTGATCGTATTCTACTGGAGTCGCATTTTCTACGAGAACTTTTACAATTTTACCAGAAACTTCTGATTCAATTTCATTGAATAATTTCATAGCCTCGATGATACAAACAGTCTGACCCTGTTTTACTTCATCACCTACGTTCACAAATGATGGAGAATCAGGATTAGCTGATCTGTAGAAAGTACCAATCATTGGTGATTTGATTGTAATAAGATTTTTGTTTGATGAGTCTGCAGGAGTAGAAGGAGTTTCTACTTTAGGTTGCGCTGCTGGTTGCGCAGCCGTTGCCTGTGCCGGAGCTACAGGTTGAGCAATAGCCTGAGGAACCTGAGTTACTGTTAGAGCCTGAGGTTCTGAATATTTTTTTACAGCAATTTTAAATTGTTCTGTTTCGATGTTAACCTCAGCAAGACCTGAACTTGCGATAAAGTCCAGCAACTCCTGTATTTCTTTAGCTTTCATATTCTGCTTGTAAATGTTTTTTCAAATATCGAAATTTTCCTGGTTAATATATTGAGGGGTTGTATTATTTAGGGTCATATGCCCATTTCAAGTATACTGACCCCCAAGTGAAGCCTCCGCCAAATGCAGCCATTACAACATTGTCCCCTTTCTTGAATTTTTTCTCATAATCCCAAAGAAGAAGAGGAATTGTGCCATTGGTAGTATTGCCATAACGGTCAATATTGATGAGTACTTTTTTGTCATCCAGACCCATGCGTTCTGCAGTAGCATCGATGATTCTTTTGTTTGCCTGGTGGGAGACAAGCCATGCAACATCGCTTGAAGTGAGGTTGTTTCTGCGCATAATTTCTGCAGAAACATCTGCCATATTGGTAACAGCAAATTTGAAAACTGTGGCACCCTCCTGGTAAGCAAAATGTTCTTTGGCAGCAATAGTTTCCAGGCTGGCAGGTTTTCTGCTTCCCCCGGCTTTCATGCATAGATATTTTGCTCCGGAACCATCGGTTTTCAATACACTGTCCATTACTCCGTGGCCAGTAGTGTCCGGTTCTAAAAGTACAGCACCCGCACCATCTCCGAAAATTATGCAGGTAGTACGGTCTTCATAGTTGATAATAGAAGACATTTTATCTCCACCAACTACGATTACTTTTTTGAATTTTCCGCTTTCAATAAACTGACTTCCTGTTACCAGGCCATAAATAAAACCTGAACAAGCCGCATTAAGGTCATAACTGAATGCATTTTTTAACCCTGCCATGTCGCAAAGTAAATTGCCAGTAGCAGGAAATACATAGTCTGGCGTTGTAGTGCAGCAAATTAATAGGTCGATTTCATCAGGATTGGTATTAGTCTTTTTTAATAACTCATTCACTGCATGAATCGCAATATTAGAAGTTCCTTCTCCTGGGTTTTTAAGCAGTCTTCTTTCCCTGATTCCTGTTCTGGTCAATATCCATTCGTCTGTGGTGTCAACCAGTTTTTCGAGCTCTTTATTGGTTAGAATGTAATCTGGAACATAACCTCCAACCCCTGTAATAGCAGCTCTTAATTTGCTCATCTGCCTGATAAGATTTAATTGTATGCGTTTTTAATTTTATCTACTATTCCGGCTTCGGTAAGTTGAACTGCCAGGTTAAGCATATTTTTGATTGCAATTGGTGTGGAAACTCCGTGGCCGATAATAACATTACCATTAACACCAAGGATAGGGCTACCGCCTACACCAGCATAATTGAACAATTCTATGAATGGATCCATGAAATTTCTCTTTTCCATTAGTTCATAAAATGTTTCTGCCAGCTTAAGGACAACATTTCCCGTAAAACCATCTGTAACAATTACATCAGCTCTATCATTAAAAGCATCTCTGCCTTCAATATTTCCTACGAAGTTAATTTTTGGATTATTTTTCAGTAGCTGATGAGTTGCTTGAGTCAGGATTGTACCTTTTTGCTCTTCTTCTCCCAGGTTCATTAAACCTACTTTGGGATTTTCTATATTAAAAATATATTTCGAATATAAAGAGCCAAGTACCGCAAATTGATCTAAAAACTCAGGTTTGCAATCTGCATTAGCTCCTACGTCCAGAAGAATTCCGTATCTGCCGTCTTCTTTAGGGATAAAACCAGCAATTCCAGGTCTGTCGATTCCCGGTATTGCTTTTATTGTAAAAAGTGAGCCGACAAGCATTGCTCCTGTATTGCCGGCACTGCAAAAGGCGTCAACTGACTTTTCCTTAAGCATTTTGAAACCTAACATAATGCTGGAGTTTGGCTTTTGACCAATAGCTTTAGTCGGGTGTTCACCCATTTGTATTACATCTTCAGTATGTACAATTTCAAAAGCATTTTTATCAGCTCCCAATTTTTCAAAATGGGAGTGAATGATCGCCTGATTTCCAATTAAAACTATTTCTTTGTTTTCTTTGGAAAAAGACTCCTTTGCCATTAAAGCACCCTGAAGGACAGCCTGGGGGGCGTAATCACCACCCATTGCATCCAATGCAATTCTCATAGAGTTATTTTATGCCAGGATCTCTTTTTCCATTACAACTTGGCCTTTGTAATATAATTTACCTTCAGACCAATGTGCTCTGTGTCTCAAGTGTGCTTCTCCAGTAGTTGGACAAATTGATAATGTCGGAGCACTTGCCTTATAATGAGTTCTTCTTTTGTCTCTTCTGGTTTTCGAAATTTTTCTCTTAGGATGAGCCATTGTATTTGATTAATTTATTATTTTTTTAATTTATTTAATATATCCCATCTGGGATCTATTTCGTCGTCTTTAAGTTCGTCTTCATCCAGGTCAATTGGAGTAGAATAAATCAAAAGCGTTTCTTCTTCATCATTTTCTTCTTCTTCTTCTTTTATGAATTTTGGATGAAGTTTTTTCATCGGAACAGCCAGTCCTATGAATTCATATATAAACTGTGACAGATTTAATTTTTGAGTTTCAAAAGGAATAGTGATAATTTCTTCACTGATTTCCGCATATTCCTTTCCATATTTGAATATAATCTGATCATTTGTATTGATTTGATATTCAAAAGGGTCCAGGCTTCTGTCACATATTAATTCTACCCAGCCTTCTACAGCAATTGATGCTTGTATCATCGTTTCCGATTTATTAAGCATCACAGTTACTTTCAGCTGACCTTTTTCTAACAGGCTGTCTTCAAAATTCTCAAAAAACGTACTGTCCAGAGTGTAGTCATAGTAGTGTTTCGAATTACTAAGACTTACTATTTCGATGTCAAAAGTTCTTAATCCTTTCATACAAGTCATAGCTCCGCCCTGAAATCTAGGGCGCAAAGTTAATATATTATTTTAATTAACAAAAATGTTAATTTGAAGTAACACATTTGTAAGGTTTTTGTATTGATAATCAGTGTTTTTGATTTTTATTCACTGGCTAAACTGTCACCGGTTTGCGGTTTTTTACTATATCGCATGCCAAAAACACTGCTTCCCTGAACGAAGATTCGTTCGCAATATTTTTCCCAGCTATGTCATACCCTGTGCCATGGTCAGGAGAAGTTCTGATTACGGGAAGGCCTGAAGTATAATTTACTCCCGAATCAAATGCCAGGGTTTTGAATGGTATAAGTCCTTGATCATGGTACATTCCTAAAACAGCATCAAATTTTTTGTACTGTTTTGTTCCAAAAAAACCATCTGCCGAAAATGGGCCAAAGATTAAAACTCCTTTAGCTTTTAACTCTTCAATAAGTGGAGTAAGTAATTCTATTTCATCTTTCCCCAATAATCCTTCTTCACCTGCATGTGGATTTAACCCTAATAAGGCTATTTTTGGTTTCAATATTCCAAAATCATTTTTCAACGCTTTATATAATACATTGATTTTGGAAAGCAACTTTTCCTTAGTCAAAGATTTTTTCACTTCAGAAAGGGGAATATGGCCAGTAACTACACCGACCCTGAGATCTTCACTTACTAATAGCATTAAACTGTCGTTTACTCCACTTTTGTGTGTGAAAAACTCTGTATGTCCTGGGAATTTAAATTCCTCAGATTGAATATTCTTCTTGTTAATCGGGGCAGTTACCAAAGCATCGAGCTTGCCGGAAAATAAATCTTCAGCAGCTCGTGAAAGTGATATGTATGCAGATTGTCCTGACTCTGCAGTGGGCTTTCCAGGATTAATTTCGTAATCTTCTTCCCAGCAATTAATAATGTTAATTTTCTTAGGATTAACCCCTTCCGTATTTTTTGTCTGATGAAAATGCAATTCCTCGGACGTTTCAATCAGTTTTTTGTACTTGCTGAAAATTTTAACAGAACCATAAACAATGGGTAAGCAGATTTTTGTGATTCTGCTATCTGACAATGTTTTAATAATTACCTCCGGACCTATCCCATTAAAATCTCCCAGTGTAATTCCGATTACAGGTTTTTCTGAATTATTTGTTAAGTATCCCATTTTTAGTTTTGTTGACTTAATTTTTTGAAAAAATCATAAAATAACCGAACGCCAGTTCCTGTGCCGTTCTTTCCTCTATAGCTATCTTCAGAAGTTAAAAATGCACTTCCTGCAATATCAAGGTGTAACCAGTCATATTTTACGAAATGCTGCATAAATTTTCCTGCAGTAATAGCACCGGCATCTCCGGATCCTATATTTTTAAGATCAGCGATATCAGATTGTAATTGTTTTCCATATTCTTCCCAAAGAGGAAATTCAACCAGCCTTTCATAAACTGTTTTTCCAGAATTTTCCAGAATATTTTTCAATTCTTCTTTAGCAGTTCCCATATATACAATGCCCTCTTTTCCGATTGCCCTTGCAGCTGCTCCTGTTAATGTAGCAAGATCTGCCACAAAAACAGGATCATATTGGGCTGCATAAGCCAATGCATCTGCCAATATTAGTCTGCCTTCTGCATCAGTATTCAAAACTTCCACAGTCGTGCCATCATACATCTTTATAACATCCCCAGGAGTCATGGCATTACCATCTGGTCGATTTTCTGTAGCTGGTACAAGACCAATGATGTATAAAGGAAGTTTACTTTTGGCAATAGCATATAAGATCCCTGCCACTGCTGCTCCTCCTGCCATGTCAGATTTCATCAGATCCATGGAGTTTGGAGTGGGCTTAAGCGATAGTCCTCCTGTATCATAAACAACACCTTTGCCAATTAGAACATAAGGTTTGGCATTTATGGCATTTGCTGGTTTGTATTCGGCTATGATAAATACCGGTGGATTCGGGCTCCCTAAGTTAACGCTTAATAAGCCCCCCATTTTAAGATCTGTTATCTTTTGCTTATCAAATACTTCAACATTAAATCCAGCTTCTTTCCCTAAAGCTTTAAATTCTTTTCCTAGTTGCTCTGCTGTCAGGAAATTTACCGGTTCATTGACAAGGTTTCTCGTGTGGTAAACTCCATGTATAATATTTTGAAGATCAAGAATATCACTTTCGTTTAAATCCTCTGAATATATATTGATTTTTTCAGGAAAGGTTGAAGTTGCAGCGGATTTGTATTTGCTGAAATTGTAAGCACTTAAGGCAATACCTTCTGCCAGGGCAAGGGTTCCTTCACCGAAAGAGCCTGTTATCTGGATTGTTTTCAGCTTTTCCTTTTTTATTAAAGAGCAAAGTTCTGCACCGGTCTTTCTTAATTTTTCTTTGTTGGAATAATCAAAGGTCTTGCTGTTGAAAGAGATAATATAGACATTTCTATATAGTTGGTTAACAGCAACTATAGAAGTAGTTTCCAGTTTTTTTTCAACATATTCAATTTCTTCGGCCTTATTTAAGTACTTTTTTACATCTGTTATAGAATCTGCCAAAATAGCAAGATTTTCTGTTTCAGAAATATTACCTTCAAAATTTAACCGGATCATACTTTCTTAATCTGTGAACGGCAAATTTATCATTTCCCTTTTAAAACAAAAACAGCACACTTCAATTGAAATATGCTGTTTTTGAAAATTTACGAAACAGGTACGAAAAAGAAAAACTAAAATATTACCATATAATTACTATTTATATCTGAATACCTTTCATGCAAAAAAGGTAACCTTAAATGATTACTTTTGGGAATGAAATCTGTAAAGCCTAAAAAGTTTCTTGGTCAGCATTTTCTCAATGACCTGAGTATTGCCAAAGATATAGTAGACGGACTGTCTGGTTATAAAGGATATACGAATGTTCTGGAGATTGGCCCTGGAATGGGAGTACTCACTGATTTTTTATTGCAGGAAAAAAAATATTCTCTGTTTGTAAGTGAAATTGACAAAGAGTCTGTTCAGTATCTGAAAATAAAATATCCGGAATTACATAATAATATCATTGAAGGAGATTTTTTGAGACTTCCTTTAGAAAAATATTTTGAAGGTCAATTTGCCATTATTGGAAACTTTCCATATAACATTTCTTCTCAAATCTTTTTTAAAGTTTTGAATTACAAGGAACAGATCGTCGAAGTCGTGGGAATGCTTCAGAAAGAAGTGGCCAAAAGGTTAACTTCTGGTCCTGGAAATAAAGATTATGGAATTCTCAGCGTATTGCTTCAAGCATACTATGATATGGAATACTTATTCACTGTTGATGAACATGTATTTAATCCTCCTCCAAAAGTTAAATCTGGTGTTATAAGGATACGGCGTAATCAGCGTACTACAATGCCTTGTTCTGATGAAGACTTCAAAAAAATAGTCAAACAAAGTTTTAGCAGCAGAAGGAAGACCTTGAGAAATGCCTTAAAAAGCCTAAATTTGACAGAATCTGTTCTTGCCAATCCCATCATGGAGAAACGTGCTGAACAGTTGTCCGTAGAGGATTTTATAAATCTAACTTGTATGATAATCAAAGAGTAGAACGATGCAGTTTGAGTTGACAGAGGAATATTTGGATTCGTTTATTCAGGCAGTGGATGCCAGGAAGAATTCATGGATCAGGGAGCAATTGGATGAATTGCATCCTCAGGATATATCTTCTGTGGTGCACGAACTGGATTCTGTTCACTCTAAATATGTAATAAAGCTACTTGAGAATGAAACCGGAGCTCAGGTTATAAGAGAACTCGATTCGGAATATAGAAAAAGACTTTTAAAAGAATTTAATCCTGATGAAATCGCGGCATACATTAGTTTCATAGATTCAGATGATGCAGTAGATATAATCAATGAATTACCTGTTAAAACAAAGGAAGAAGTAATTTCCCTTGTTGATAACAAAGAAAAAGCTGATCATATCAGAGATCTTATTCATTACGATGAAGATTGTGCAGGAGGTTTGATGGCAAAGGAGTTGATCCGGGCAAACCTTAACTGGTCTGTAACCCAATGCATCGAAGAAATAAGAAGACAATCCAGAAATGTTTCCAGAATACATTCTGTATACGTAGTGGACAACCTGGACAAGCTTCTGGGGATAGTATCACTAAAGAAGATGTTGCTTGCAGATGATAATACTTTGATAGCTGATATATACGAACCCGAAATTATTGCAGTCGAAACATTTATCAGTGCTGAAGAGGTATCGCAGATCATGGAAAAGTATGACCTTGAAGCTATTCCTGTTGTGAATGTGCATGGGAAACTGCTTGGCAGAATTACCATTGACGATATTGTTGACGTTATCAAAGAAAGAGCTGAGCAGGATATTCAGATGATGGCTGGTATCAGTGGTCCTGCAGAAGACGATGACAGCGTCTGGACATTATCTAAGGTGAGATTGCCCTGGCTTATTATTGGAATGTCAGGTGGGATGCTTGGGGCAAAGTTTATAGGCCTTTTTGAAAAAGACATAAGTATGATTCCCGCAATGGCATTTTTCATTCCCTTGATCACAGCTACTGGCGGAAATGTAGGAATACAAACAAGTTCTGTTGTGGTCCAGTCTTTGGCCAAAGAGTCTGGATATGGATCATTCAATTTCGCTAGTTTTTTGAAAGTATTAATCGTGGCGCTAATTAATGGAATAGCATTAAGTTCGCTTGTATTCGGCCTGAATATGATTTTGGGAGAAGATACCAAATTGGCGATTATTGTTTCAACAGCACTTATGAGTGTTGTGTTATTAGCAACAGTAATGGGTACCATAACACCTTTGGTTTTAGATAAATTAGGATATAATCCTGCCCTTGCCGCTGGTCCTTTCATTACAACAGCTAATGACCTTTTAGGTCTTGCAATTTATTTCCTAGTCGCCCAGTCGCTTTATCATTTGTAAAAGAAATCATGAAATTTATTATTGTTGATGAAATGCATCCTTCCATAGTTTCTATGTTGGAAGGGATAGGCATAGTACCTGATTACAGGCCGTCTATTACCCGAGCCGATCTTTTAAAGATTGTGATGAATTATGAAGGGCTGATAGTAAGAAGCAAAGTGAAAATCGATAAGGACTTATTGGAAAAGGCATCTAGTCTTAAGATAATAGCAAGAGCCGGGGCAGGGCTAGATCAAATTGACATAGAAGAAGTCGAGCGAAGAAAGATAAAAGTTTTAAATGCTCCTGAAGGAAACAGAGATGCAGTTGGCGAACATGCTGTTGGAATGCTTCTATCATTAATGAACAAGATGCAGACAGGAGACAAGGAAGTGAGGAACGGAATATGGAAGAGAGAAAAAAACAGAGGATATGAAATAGGAGGGCTTACGATCGGAATTATTGGTTATGGTAACATGGGTAGAGCATTTGCTAAAAGGATCAAAGGTTTTGGATGCAGGGTTATAGCCTATGATAAATATATATCAGGATATTCGGACGAATTTGCTGAAGAAGTTACAATAGAAAATATATTTAAAAATGCTGATGTATTAAGTCTGCATATCCCATTGACAGAAGTGTCAAGAGGAATGGTTGATAAGAAATTTATCAAAAACTTTACAAAGGATTTCTGGTTAGTTAATACCGCCAGAGGAGAAATTGTGAAACAGGCAGATTTGATAGAAGCATTGGATTCAGGTAAGATAAGAGGGGCAGCATTAGATGTTCTTGAAAATGAAAAATTTGAAACATTAACATCGATTCAAAAACTTAATCTTCAGAATCTGGTTGAAAGAGAAAATATGTTGTTTACCCCGCATGTAGCAGGGTGGACCTATGAGTCATTGGTTAAAATTAATGAAGTGATAGTTAAAAAGCTCAGAGAATCAATAGGTAAGATTTGAGGGTTTGGAATTGGTTAAAAAAGTCTTAATTTTGATTCCTGAACGGTTGAGGAAGCCGTTTTTTTTATTGTACCTAAGCAATTGCAAAGAGATATGGCATACACGTATTATACAGAAGAAGGACTTAGAAAATTAAAGGAGGAGCTTGCTATGCTCAAAACCAGAGGACGTGCTGATATGGCTAAGCAAATAGCGGAAGCTCGTGACAAAGGAGACTTAAGTGAGAACGCAGAGTACGATGCAGCAAAAGATGCTCAGGGATTGCTTGAATTAAAAATCAGTAAACTGGAAGATGTAGTTGCTAATGCACGCGTAATCGATGAGAGTAACATTGATACATCCAAAGTATCAATTTTATCTAACGTCAAGATAAAAAATAAAAAGACGAACGCCGTAGTCAACTATATCCTTGTATCTGAAGAAGAGGCTGATCTTAAGAGTGGAAAGATTTCTGTAAAATCACCAATAGGTAAAGGTTTGCTTGGAAAAAAAGTCGGAGATTCCGCATATATTGATGTACCTGCAGGAAAACTTGAGTTTGAAATCTTAGATATCACTAGATAAATGGCAAGCATTTTTACAAAAATTATAAACGGTGAAATTCCAGGTTATACAATAGCTGAAGATGATCGCTGTTATGCATTTTTGGATATATCTCCATTGGTAGTAGGACATACACTTGTAGTACCTAAAGCTGAAATAGATTATATTTTTGATATCGATGATGAGCTTTTGGCTCACCTTCATGTATTCAGCAAAAAAGTTGCAAAAGCATTGCAAAAGGCTGTTCCTTGCAAGCGAATTGGTGTTGCAGTTATTGGACTTGAAGTACCTCATACGCATATACACCTTGTGCCAATGAATTCTGCAGATGATCTCAACTTTACAAGGCCTAAACTTAC
This sequence comes from Sporocytophaga myxococcoides, assembly GCF_000775915.1. Classification (NCBI taxonomy): domain Bacteria; kingdom Pseudomonadati; phylum Bacteroidota; class Cytophagia; order Cytophagales; family Cytophagaceae; genus Sporocytophaga; species Sporocytophaga myxococcoides. The sequence goes on along the minus strand of NZ_BBLT01000004.1, from coordinate 79,391 downwards.
TGTTGCAAAAGAAGTAATGGAAGAAACTCAGAAAAAAATAAAGAGTTACCTTTAAAATATCTGTTATTTTGAAAAAAGAGGCTGTCTTACTACCAAAGACAGCCTCTTTTTTATTGGATTGATTATTCTCAATTATTCTTTTTACCGGACACAATTCTGTCAGGATTGTCTTTGAGAAAGGAAGACCAGTTCCCAGATTGAACTTTCAATGATCCACCCTGAAAATGATGGCATAATGCAACTGCAAGCGCATCTGTTGCATCAAATAATTTAGGTGCTTCCTGAATTTTAAGCAAGTTACAAAGCATGCTGGAAACTTGTTCTTTGGACGCATTTCCATTGCCAGTAACAGATTGTTTAACCTTTTTGGGAGCATATTCACAAATTGGAACCTCTCTGGAAATTGCAGCTGCAATTGCTACTCCCTGAGCTCTCCCTAGTTTGAGCATAGACTGAACATTTTTTCCATAAAAAGGAGATTCAATTGCCATTTCATCCGGATGGTATTCATCTATCAGTTGAACAACCCTTTCAAAAATTTTACTTAATTTTAATCCATGGTTGCTATACTTGCTCAGGTGAATTACACCAAATTGCAGAAGACTGATCTTGCTTTTCTGGATATGAATAAGGCCATATCCCATGATCGTAGTACCTGGATCTACACCTAAAATTATTTTGTCCTTCTCTATTTCTTTTCCTTTAGAAATCATTCCATGCAAGTTAACCACATCCTTTCGGCTTTAAAAGAGAAAATTAATCCCAATTTTTCCCTTTTTTTTAAGTCATTGGTATTTATTGTTTCCTTATTCCTGATTTTTTACACACTGAATAATAAAGATGAACTTACAGGAAACTACTTTTTTGAAATTTTAAATTCCTGGAAAATTAATTCCTGGATGATCTATCTTGCTATTTTATTAATGCCACTCAACTGGGGAATTGAAGGTTTAAAATGGAAGTTTCTAGCTTCTAAAGTTGAGAAAACCTCGTTCTTAAGTGCTTTGGAGGGGGTAATATGTGGTACAACGTTTGGGTTTATCACTCCTCACGGATTGGGAGATTATCTGGGAAGGATATTAATTATGAGAAGTGCTGAAAGGTCTAAGGCATTAGGAGCCATATTCATAAGCAGGATAGCTCAATTTTATTCTACTATATATTTTGGAAGTATTTCCATCTTCTTTTTATTATTCTCATGGGTGCCATTTTCTGCCACACAAAAAAAAACCATTGTAATTACTTTGTTGCTGTTTCATATAGCCCTTCCTGCCTTCCTATTTTTTCGTGAAAATATTTTAAGACATCTTGAGAAAAACAAAAGATTAAAGCTCTTCGTCAGTTATTTTCTTATTATTAAAAATTACAATCTAAGAGAAATATTACTAGTGATTGCACTATCTGCTTCCCGGTATCTTATTTTTCTATGTCAGTTTATTTTGGTTATCAATTTCTTTCGGGTTAAAACCGATTTGTTCTTTCAATTTCTCGCCGTACCCTTTGTTTTTCTTGTAAAATCTATCATACCTACGATATTCGATTTTGGAGTGAGGGAAGCAGCAGTAATGTTTATTTTTAATGAGGAAGGGGTTGATTTACAGAGAGTATTATATTCAAGCTTAACTGTCTGGCTGTTAAATGTTGTAGCTCCTTCAGTCATAGGGCTTTTTCTAATTTTCAGATTAAAAATAAAAGGGCCATTCTGATGATAATAATTATTGCTTTAGTTTTTCTGATTTATTCCATTGCTCTTATATGGGCTATGGGAGTATGGAGAAAAATGGAATTATGGTCAAAGCATAAAAAAGCCTCGACAAGGAGATTCGTCTCAGTGATTATTCCCGTGAGAAATGAAGAGTCAAATATTTTAAATCTGCTTTCAGATTTATCTAGGCAAGAATATCCAAAAAGTAAATATGAAGTGATTGTCATTAATGATGGATCTGATGACTTAACTGTATCCCTGGTTCATGAATATCTTGAGCGGACTGATATTCAGTTGATGCTTCTTCATTCGGAGAATTATCAATCAAATGCTGCCCCAAAGAAAAAGGCCATTGAATATGGTATTTCAAGATCTAAAGGTGATTTGATATTGACGATAGACGGTGATTGCAGGTGTGGTGAACACTGGATATCAACAATGGCAGGTATGCTTGAAGTATCGGATAGTAAAATGGTTTGCGGACCGGTAGGCTTCGACACGAAAGGCACTTTGTTTGAGAAAATGCAGCAAATAGAATTTAGTGCTGTAATGGGAACAGGGGGTGTTTGCCTGGCTTCAGGATACCCTACAATGGCTAACGGTGCAAATCTTTGTTATGAAAAAAAAGCATTTTATGAGGTTAGTGGATTTAGTGGGTTTGAAATGATAGCATCAGGAGATGATGAATTCCTTTTACATAAAATTTACGAAAAATATCCTGGAAAAGTGTTATTTGTATGTAGAAAGGAAGCCTTAGTGAAGACCTATCCTAAGGCTTCTGTTAAAGATTTTTTGGAACAAAGAAAGCGGTGGGCAGGTAAGTGGAAAATGCATAAGAACAAAAGAAATCAGTATTTGGCATTATTTATTTTTTTAGTGAATTTTTTATTTTTAGTTTCGGGAGCATATTCATTGGTAGATAAAAGGGGATTGCTGGTTTTTGCAAGTTTAATCATTGTAAAATTTGTAATAGAGTTTTTGTTTCTGAAACAGGTTTCCCGGCTTTTAAATCATCAATTTAATCCTATAGAATTTGCAATTACATGGGCCATTTATCCGTTTTATGTTATAACTATTGGATTATTAAGTAATTCTGGTAGTTTTGTCTGGAAAGGAAGAGAAATAAAAAATCTGAAAAATTGACACCGCAAGAATACGATATTCTGGATGAGCTTTATTTTATTTGCACCTTGGAGCAATTGTTGAAAAATTTAACTATGGATGATTCGGAATTACGGAATCATTTGGAACAACTTTTCCGTAAAGGGTGGGTAAAAGTTTTTTATAAAGGTACAGAAGATGAAGTCGAATCCGGAGAAGTTTCAATGGGACAATTCGAAAATTACCATTTTCTAGCTACCAAAGCAGGATTAAAAGCTCATAACACCTTATAAAGTGGTTAAGTCGAAAGAGAATACCGTCAAAACACCTTCTTATTATGTTCGCAAGCGGCTATGGAAAAATAAGCCTGCTATTGCCGGATTTATAGTTATTGTTTTTGCTCACATTATCGCAATACTTGGTTATTTAATAATGCCCGATCATACACCTAATGCTAATGACGGCTCTGCACTTATTAAAAAGAAACCTATAGGGTTTGAATGTACATTGTTGAAATTCCGGAAAAACAGAGAAATAGAGAAGGGGAACTTTCTGGAAAAAATGTATATGGGACAGGAAAGTGAGTATATAATTCAGCCTGTCAGTTCGTATCAGATTAAAAACCTCAAGGTGTATTATTCCCTTTTTGGAAAAGAAGGTGAAACAGAATCTGCGGATATAGTTGCTGTTACTAAGACTCTTTTTGTAGGTACTTCCTCTAAGCTTAAGCCAGACTCTGTTTACAACTATATGGTAAAAGGCGATATCATTACCTATCTTGATTTAAATGAAAACCCTGTTCAGATCACCAAAGAGGAATTATTAAGAGACTTTTTGGACAATAATATAGAAAAAAGAGAATATCTTTTAGGAACTGATAAGGCAGGTCGTGATATTCTGAGCAGGCTTTTGTTTGGTACCCGTATTTCGCTTTCAATAGGATTTATTTCAGTGCTGATTTCCATTCTTGTTGGGGTTACACTTGGAGCTTTAAGCGGATTTTTTGGAGGTACAACAGATAAGTTTATCATGTGGCTTATGACTGTAGTTTGGTCTATTCCAAGTATTATGCTGGTTATTGCCATTAGTCTTGCTTTACAAAGCAGAGGAGTCTGGGTCGCGTTTGTAGCCGTAGGATTAACGATGTGGGTTGAAGTGGCAAGAGTTGTGAGAGGACAGATTTTAAGTTTAAAGGAAAAACTTTATGTTGAAGCGGCAAAGGCACTTGGAGTGGGGGATCTCAGAATTATTTTTGTGCACATTCTGCCTAATATTGTAGGTCCTTTGATTGTAATTGCTACTGCAAACTTTGCATCTGCCATTTTGATAGAGGCTGGTTTAAGTTTTCTTGGTCTTGGAGTACAACCACCAATGCCTTCCTGGGGAATGATGGTAAATGAAGGGTACGGATCGATGTTGGCAAAAGATTCTGGTTATTTGGTAGTACTTCCAAGTTTGTGTATTTGTATTCTTGTATTGGCATTTAACTTGTTCGGAAACGGCTTAAGAGACGCATATGATCCCCAAAGCGCCGTCAAATGGTGAAAAAGAAGGTGGTTTGGAAAATTCACTGCAGCTAAAACAGCTCGAATTAAACTCTCTTCTAGAAGTAACTCAGGCAATAAATTTCAATTTGCCTGAAGAATCTTTATATAAGATATTTTACTTCACTTTAATTGCTAATCTTAAAATTAAGAAATTTGCCCTTTATGTTTTTGATTCCGGATGGAGCTGTAAAGTTAACAATGGAACAAAGACGAACTTTAAATCAATTGAATTAGATCAATCATTTTATAATGTCAGCAAGATATTAAAACTCGAAAAGGCGGCTGATCAGTTTTCTGAGTTTGATTTGTTGATTCCTGTTGCTCATAAATCTCAACTGCTTGCCATAGTATTTATTGGAGGTCTGGAACCTGGTGAAGAAAATACAGACGTATCCTTTGTCCAGACTTTTGCCAATATTATTACGGTGGCAATTGAAAATAAAAAGCTTGCAAGAAAAGAGCTTCAGCAGGAAGCTTTCCGGAAGGAGCTTGAAATTGCAAGAGATGTACAATCTCACCTGTTTCCAACCTCGCTTCCAGATAATAAGAAAGTTGTAATAGAAGCGGATTACCTGCCGCATCAGTCTATAGGAGGTGATTATTACGACTATGTAGCTTTGAATGATAATGAATTTTTTATCTGCGTTGCCGATGTTTCTGGGAAAGGGATACCTGCTGCCCTTTTGATGTCCAATTTTCAGGCTTGTTTAAGAACAATGTTAAGGCAAACCTCAGATCTCAAAAAGATAGTTACAGAGCTCAATTATATTACTCGTCTCAATGCAAGAGGGGAAAGGTTTATTACTTTTTTTGCCATGATTGTGGATCTGAAATCCAGGAAGGCTAGGTATATAAATGCAGGTCACAATCCTGCTATTATTATTCAGGACGGAATAGCTGAAACACTGGATAACGGGACTACCATTTTAGGAATTTTTGAAGACCTGCCGTTTCTCAGTGAAGAGATGTTGGAAATAAAAGAAAATTCATTGTTATTCTTGTATACTGATGGTGTTACGGAAACATCTAATATAGGAGAAGAAGAGTTTGGCATGGAACGATTTGTTCAATTATTAAGTGAGAATTCAGATCAGGAAAATCGGTTAATCCATAAAAAACTCATGGAAGAACTGAATTCATTTAGAGGTAAAAAAGCATTTCCGGATGATATTACCTTTGTTTCCTGTAAAATCAAAGGCTTTTAAGTTGATTCTCTTTATTCCACTGATTGATCTTTGCAAGTATAGTAATGGAAACAAGGAAGAATGACCCCACCTTATCACTTTCTGTAAAATCTGAAAACATCATGCATACTATTATAGAGGTAAATGCCAGGTAAAAGCCTGCAGTAAGGTGTTTTGTATCGGGATCAGAGCATTCGTTGTAAATTTTGCTCCCTCTTATAAATACCATAATTACCAGAGTTGTAAAAAGTAAAAATCCAACCAACCCCTGTTCAGTAAGAAACAAAAGGAAGTTATTATGAGTAGTTGATTGTTCCGGATTGTTACTTACATAAGTCCTGAACCGATCTATCGCAAATTTTTTATATTCAGGGTAAAATGTTCCAGGGCCGGAACCCATTATAGGTTTTTCCTTTACCATATTTGCACCTGCCACCCACCTGTATATTCTTTCCATACCTGAAACATCTTTCAGAGAATAGGTTGCAGCAAGATGTCCTTCAATGTCTCCTTCATGAAATATTGTTGTAGTATAATCAGATGCATAATCAAGATAACGATCATTATTAAATAAGTATCCAACAAAACAAGTAATTACAATTACTCCAATGCTTATCGTCAAGGTTACTTTTTTATAATTCAATAAGATATAAAAGATAATACAAACAATTAATGCCAGCCAGGATCCTCTTGTATATGAAGTAATAAGAGCAAATAAAAATAGTATCAGTAAGAATTTGAGATAAAAGGAACGTTTGACAGAAAATTTTGGGGTTGTTTTAAGCAAAAACCAAGTTAGCGGTATTCCAATTCCTATTACAGTTGCATAAAAAACATGATTAACAAAGATAATTGAGGATATGTAGTTGATGTTTTCAAATGAAAAACCATCTGCAGCATGGAGGAAGATAGTATATAAAACTCCTATGAATAAACCTGCTGTATAAGCATATATGAATTTTTGAAGATCATGCTTGGATCTGATGATGGTGAAAGTTAAAAACAGAAAAACCAGGTAGTAAAGCGTTTTAGCAATGATATATTTTATTGTTTTTAATTTTTCAATAGAGAATGGGTATTCAAAAACAGCCCAGAAATATAGTAGGAGAAGGATTATAATCATTGGATCTTTTAGTAGGTCAAGATCACATTTTCTCTGAAAAATAAAGGAAATAATATATATAAATGCAAGGACGATTATTAAACCCTCCGAGGGAAGACTTAAATTACTGTTTCCAATAATTGGGAATTCTTTGGATAAAGGGAGGGTGAATATTAATACATAGTATACGAACTCGTAATCAAAAATACAATAAAGCCCAATAGAACACATTACTGGAATTAACAGTATTGAAGCATTACTAAAATAAATTGCAGCTATTCCACTCAATATAATTATGATAGTGAATGAAACTAAAAGTGGCTTTGCTAGTGTCGGTAATGACTTCAATTGGATTAATCTTCTCTTTTTGAAAATGATTCAGCTATTGATATAATAAAAAATACTATAATCATCATACCTACAATACCAACTAGAATTACAAGGGATTTTACTGGCTTTGCTTTGTCTAAAGCTGGTTTGGCAGGTTCCAGTACGTAAAGTGTTTCAATTTTTTCATCCAAAACCTTTAACTCTTGTTGAACATCTGAAAGTTTGGTGTAATTATAAATATATTCATTTGCAAGAAAGTCGGTATTGAATGCGGTATAATTTTGGTTAGGCTTAAGGTTCTCAATTAATTTTTGAATATCCTTTACTTTCTCTTCCTGACTTTTTAAATATCCTCTCAGGATTTGGTTATTGATAATAGAAATAGGTTCTCTGTTCTTTTTATCTATAAATTTAATTATTTCATTGGCCATGTCAGCAGCGATTTTCGCATCCTTGTCAAATACAATGACTTCAAGTCCGCCTGCCAATGGAGTTTTTTTAATTGTTACCTGACTCATAAATTCGTCAAATACTCTTTTCTCAGCTTTAGCTTCATTTTTTTTAATATTGTATCTCTGATACAAATTAAACTTTTCTATCATGTAAAAAGCCAATTCTCTTGATTCTCCAACGGCAAGTATCCTTTCAACTTCTTGCTCACCTGCATAAATACCAAATCCAGGATTTTTGACCAAGGCAAATCTGGGGTCATAAGAACGTGGATCAAAAGGATAAAAAATTACTACAGATTTATAATAAATAGGCAGCATGAATGCAACTATAGTGCTAAGTACCAGACTTAAAAGAAAGGAGCCTATAATCAGTTTTTTCCACCTTTTTATAACATCCCAAAAGCTCAATAAATTAAAATTATTCTCTTTCATTAACTCAATTTTAAAAATATTAAAGTTTAAAATTATATAATTTTGATAAAATTGTAACGATTTATTTAGTTTTAGGTGGAAAAAATTTAACGACTATTAGTAAAGTATTTAAAAACATCGGCCTATCGGTTTTTCTGAATATATTAATTAAACCGATTTGGATAATTTTAGAAAATCTGGTTCAAAATAAAATAGGTCATGAGGACTATGGATTGTATTCTGCTCTTTTTTCCTTTGGATTTATATTCATAATCTTAACAGATTTTGGAATTAATTATTATGTGACCAAATCAATAGCCAGAAATTCTTCTGAAACTGCTTCATTATTTTCTCAGGTGACTTTATTTAAGGTCTTACTAACTGTTTTATTCCCCATTGCCTGTACTTTTTTGGGGTATTTATGGGGGTATAAAGATGAACAACTGATCTTTCTTTTCTTTCTGTCATTCACCAATTCTTTGTTGCAGTTAGTCCTTTATGGAAAGGCAATTCTACAAGGAAAACAGGAATTTTATCTTGACAGTTATTTAGGGATTTTGGATAAGTTCTTGTTAGCTCTATTTACCTTTTTTCTCATAATTTTTTCGGAAATTTCATTGGAAAGCTTTATTGCCGTCCGTTTGCTTACGGCAATATTAACTGTTGGAATGGGATATTATTTTCTGAAAAAAGTCATTGGGTTCCTCCATCTGACTTTTAATTGGAAACAAATTAAGGATATAATTATCAGTAGTTTGCCATTTGCCTCGATGGCGGTTTTGTATTCAGTAAATGATAAAATTGATCAAGTCCTATTGGAACGCCTGCTGGGAAAGACTCCAACAGGATTATACGCTGCTGCATATAGATGGCTGGATGCAACTATGATGTATATATGGATTATTATGCCAATCTTTTTCGCAAGATTTCCATTTTACAAAGAGGACAAACAGCAGGTGCAAAAATTATTTAATGCAGCTCAGCTTATTGCTGCAATTCCTGTTATTTTGGCAGCTTCATTCGTTTTCTTTTATCCTGAAGTCCTGGTTTATTTTCTAAATAATAGTTCTGAATCTGAATTGGAGGTGATTAAAGAATTGTTAAGAATCCTTTTTGTATCCTTATTGCTTAATGGTTTCTTTAATATTTACTCAACCTATTTGAATGCGATGGGATATGTGAAAATTGTCAATATCTCTATTCTGATCAGTGTGTTTTTGAATATTCTGCTTAATTTTATGATTGTACCTACTTATGGGGTAATTGCTTCAGCATGGATTACAGTGATCTCAACATTCATATTGTGTGTGTTTGCATTTGTATATATTGGAACAAAAACTATTATAAATGTTCCCTGGAAACTTTTATTTAAACTGTCTATGCTATTGATTATTTTGTTAATCATGTTTGCAATATGCAGGAACTACGATCTCAATTGGATTTTAGCAGGTATTTTGTCCATTATAATAACAGTTTTATATTCTTTGGTATCCGGATTTAAACAAACTTTGAAAGAGTATAAGTAGAAAGGAGTTTGAACTTGAAAATAGCCGTAAATACAAGATTTCTCTTAAAAGATAAACTTGAGGGGATAGGTACTTTCACCTTTGAAGTATTGCAAAGGATGGTTAAGAATCATCCTGAGCATGAATTTATTTTTCTGTTCGACAGGCCATATCATAAACAATTTTTATTTGCAGATAATGTAAAACCCATTCAGCTTTTCCCTCCTGCCAGGCATCCATTTCTCTGGTTTTGGTGGTTTGAATTAAGTGTGCCTAAAGTTTTAAAAGAAGAAAAATGTGATCTGTTTATTTCTACAGATGGCTTTAATTCTTTACGTTCAGAAACACCTTCCCTTATTGTAATGCATGATCTGGCATATGAGCATACAAGAGGAGGGCTGAGTTATCTGATCTATAAGTACCTGAAGTGGTTTGGTCCGAGATATGCCAGAAAAGCTTCAAGAATAATTTCAGTTTCAGAATATTCCAAACAGGATATTGTTAAGTTATATAAGATCGAACCTTCTAAAATAGATGTAGTAGGAAATGCAGCGCATGGTGAAAGTTTTTATCCTATTACCTTGTCAAAACAGGAAGAATGCCGAAAAACATATAGTAAAGGAAAACCTTATTTTATTTTTGTCGGAGCCCTGCACCCAAGAAAAAATATTTTAAATCTACTTAAGGCTTTTGCTGAATTCAAATCAATGAAGCCCAATGACACCAGACTAATGATAGTTGGAAGAAAAGGTTGGGGCACAAAGGAAATATTTGAGACATTAGAAAGTAATCCTTTTAAAGACGATATCATATTTACCGGGAGAGTAAGTAATGAAGAATATCGTCATTTGCTGGGGGCTGCATTGGCACTTACATATGTTCCTTTTATTGAAGGTTTTGGTATCCCCATTTTAGAAGCTCAGAAATGTGATTGTCCTGTAATTACTTCAAATGTAACAAGTATGCCTGAAGTAGCCGGTGATTCTGCAATTCTGGTTGATCCGTATTCTGTTAGTTCAATTGCTGAGGGGCTATATCAAATGGCTTTCGATCAGGACAAACGGCAAGAGCTTATTGAGAAAGGAAGGGTGAATTGTGAGAGATATAGTTGGGATAATTCAGCAGAATTATTCTGGAAGTCTGTAGAAAAATCCTTAGCCTGAATTTATGTATTTCAATAACTACACATGGGCATTTCAGCTATTGTATCCTTCTCTGGTCTGGAAGAAAAAAGTAAAAGGTAATGAGCTTTTCCTGACCTTCGATGATGGACCTGTTCCCGATGCTACAGAGTTTGTTCTTGAAGAATTAGACAAGTGGAATGTTAAGGCTACTTTTTTTTGTGTAGGTGATAATGTAAGGAAGTATCCTCACCTGTTAAAGGAAATAATCAAAAGAGGACATATTGCCGGCAATCATACTTTTAATCATTTAAACGGATGGAGAAATGATAATGAAGAATATTTCAATAATATCGAAAGCTGCCAGGCTGCAATTGATGAAGTAAAAAGAGAAGTAGGAGTAGACCAGGGAGCCACCAAAGATTTGTTCAGACCACCTTATGGAAAAATAAAAAGTTCTCAGTCTAAAGAACTACAAAAATCATATGAAATAATTATGTGGAATGTACTGACCGGTGATTATGACCAAAATCTAAAGGAAGAAGAATGTCTTGCTAAATCCATCAAATACTCAACTCCTGGGTCCATTGTGATCTTTCATGACAGTATCAAAGCAAGCAAGAATATGAAATATGTACTTCCCAGGTATATAGAATATTTTTTATCCAAAGGGTTTGAATTTAAGACTTTATGAAAGTCCTTGTAACATTATTGTTGCTCTATTTCCTTGTTTACTTACTATATATTCTTGTTTTATTTATTTTTTTTGAAAGGTTAAAACCATACATAGCTAATCCTTCTTTAACTGACTATCCTCAGGTATCAATATTAGTTGCAGCTCGCAATGAGGAAGACAATATTCTAGAATGCATGAAGGCATTGTCTTCAATGAATTATCCTGAAGATAAATTTGAAGTGCTGATAGGTAATGATAGATCTGAAGATAATACCAAGCTGATTACGCTTGAATTTATAAAGGCACATAAGAATTTTAAGTTATTAGACATTACAGAAAATGTTGGTCATGCCAAAGGTAAAGCCAATGTGCTTGCCCAGCTTGCAAGAACAGCGAATGGTGAATATCTTTTCATAACAGATGCTGATATCTCAGTGCCGGAAAACTGGATACATGAAATGCTAGGCAATTATAAGAAATCATCGGGTACTATCTCCGGTGTTACTATGATCAAGGGGGAAACTTTATTTGCTAAACTTCAAAGCATAGAATGGATACATGCTTTTGGAATGGTTAAAGCAGTATCTGATCAGAATATTCCAGTTTCTGCTGTTGGTAACAACATGATGATTCCGCGCAAAGTCTATGAAGAAACAGGTGGATATGAAAATATTCCATTTTCTGTTACAGAAGATTTTGAGCTTTTTAAAGCTACTCTGGGCCTGGGTTATGATTATCAGCAACTCATGGGATCAGGAGTACTCGCTTATTCCAAACCTCTTAATAGTTTAAAAAGATTGTTAAATCAAAGGCGTCGATGGATGCAGGGTGCAGTTCATATTCCTATTGTATTATCCACGCTGCTTTTATTGCAATCCTTATTTTTTCCAGTTATTCTATGTACAATGTTTGTTCTGCCCAACTTTGCCATACTTATTTGGTCGGGCAAATTGTTATTACAATACTCATTTATAAACAGGGTGTATAAAAAGATTGATTATAAGTTTCCTTTGTGGAAGTATATAATCATTTATGAATTTTATACCGGATTTATTTCGTTATTAACTTTATTATATTACCTGAAGCCCGGTAAAATCGAGTGGAAGGGAAGAAGATTTTAAATTATGGATTTTACTTATATCGATACTCACGCGCATATATATGCTGAAGAGTTTGAAAAGGACACTACAGATGTACTTGAAAAAGCAAGAGCATCTGGTCTTAAAAAACTCTTTATGCCAAACGTGGATTTGCAAAGCATAGACAGGATGCTTGAAATGGAACATAAGTATCCGGATCTTTGCATGCCAATGATGGGGCTACATCCATGCTACGTGAAGAAAGATTTTGAAAAAGATCTTTATGAAATTGAAGCCTGGCTGAATAAAAGAAAATTTGCTGCTGTAGGAGAGATCGGCATAGATCTATACTGGGATACAACTCATAAAGATTGGCAGGAGGAAGCATTTGCTATTCAGATCCAATTGGCAGCCAGACATAACTTACCTATATCAATCCATTGCCGCAATTCCTACAGAGAAACCATGGATTTGCTATTGAAGGTTAAATCAGATCACCAGACAGGGGTATTTCATTGTTTTACCGGTGAAAAGAAAGATATCGATGAAATAAATGAAATCGGATTTTACATTGGAATAGGCGGAGTTATTACTTTTAAAAATAGCGGTCTTGATAAGGTGTTGGAATCAGCAGAACTCTGCAATATAGTGCTGGAAACGGATGCCCCTTATCTGGCGCCTGTTCCGTATAGAGGTAAAAGAAATGAACCTGGATATATTCCTTTAGTGATAAAGAAGCTGGCAGAAGTTAAAAGATGTTCAGAGGAAGAAGTAGCCAGAGTTACTTCTGAAAATGCAGATAAGCTTTTTGGAAATGTTTACTCCTAAGGTAGAACTTCATATCAGCCCTCAAGCTCAGGGGCGGATGCTTATCATATATACTGGAGGTACCATGGGAATGCATTATGATCCTATGGTCAGAAGCTTAGTGCCATTCGATTTTTCTGATATCATCTCGACATTGCCTGAATTAGGTAGATTCAATCTGACTCTGGAGTTGATATCTTTCGTGAAACCGATTGATTCGAGCAATATGAAGCCCTCGCACTGGATTGCATTGGTAGAGCTTATTTATCAGCAATATCAGGAGTATGATGGTTTCGTGATTTTGCACGGAACGGATACAATGGCTTATACAGCTTCTGCCGTGAGTTTCATGATGGAAAATCTTAATAAGCCCGTAATCTTTACTGGTGCTCAGCTTCCTTTGTCTGAGGTTAGGTCAGATGCAAGAGAAAACCTTGTGACAGCCATAGAAATTGCAGCAGCAAGAAAAAATGGTAAACCGATTGTCAAAGAGGTTTGTATTTACTTTAATCATGCATTAATGCGTGGCAACAGGTCAAAGAAACTTCAGAGCAGCCATTTTGACGCTTTCTTATCAGAAAATTACCCTAATCTTGCAGAGGCTGGAATTTCAATAGAGTTTAATGAAGCAGTTTTGTATAGCCCTCCTGACAAGCCTTTTAGAATATATACGAAGCTAGATTCCAATGTCCTTATAGTTAAACTATTTCCTGGGATTACCAAAGAGGTAGTAGAATGTCTTTTCAATACTTCAGGTTTGAAAGGTGTTGTTCTGGAAACTTTTGGATCTGGCAATGCTCCGACGGATGCATGGCTTGAAGATATTTTAAAAAATGCATCAAAGAAGGGGATTGTAGTTTTAAATGTAAGTCAGTGTATTGGAGGAACTGTTTTTCAGGGAAGGTATGATACAAGCAGACACCTGGAAAAATCCGGAGTAATCAGTGGTAAAAATATTACTACAGAAGCTGCCATTACTAAAATGATGTTTGTGCTTGCTAATAAGCCTTTTAGCGAAAATGTAAAAGCCTCTTTAGAAGATTCAATGAGAGGTGAGATGGATTAAAAAGTCAGAGGATGGATTTATTTTATCATTCCTTTTTGTGTTTTAATAAAATGTTGGTTTCTTTGCACTCTCATTTTTCAATAGTGAGTATTTTACAGAGAGGTGTCCGAGTGGTTGAAGGAGCACGCCTGGAAAGTGTGTATACCTCAAAAGGGTATCGAGGGTTCGAATCCCTTCCTCTCTGCTTTTAGAAAAAAGCCCTGATTTTCAGGGCTTTTTTTGTTTGTGGATTTTTGCTCCCATCCTTATTCTTAATTCACAACTTTTCAATTTAGGATACTTTAGTTTCTTTTCTTTTTATCTAATTAAAATATGAAAAGTATTATTTAAAAAAGGGATTTTAATGCCTTTTTTAAACTATTTCTGTTATTTTATTACTCTCTGTTGTAAGTTAGATTATTTGTTTTTCGTTTTACTTGTATTCTATTTTTTATTTGAATAGTTATATTTACAGTGTTGATACTAAGCTTTTTATTGGTACGTGAGTATTTTTATTGGTTTGGTCTATTTTTTTATTGAAATTTTTCTATTTGGCGGTTACTTTAGATTTTTTTGCGTATTAAAGTATATAATCTTCTGATTACTAACCAAAACATCTAAAAGATGAAACCCCTCGAAACTTTCGTGAAAAAAATTGTTTTGATTTTTATCACGATAATATTACATAATGGTCCTACCTTTTCCCAGATTTGTTCATCTGTCTCCAGCGGAACCAATCTTGTAAAAAACGGCGATTTCTCTCAGGGATATGCTGACTGGACTTATACCAGCGATCCATCCCGAACAAATGGTTACCTTAAGTTTGACCCTCCGGCTACTCAAAACTTTTCTTCTCCTGGTTTTATCCATGTGGGAAGTAACCCAAGTGTATTTAACTCAGCATTCAATGCAGCTTTAACAGATCACTCTCCTTCTGCAGATAATAATATGTTAATGGTAGACGGTATTTGTGTGCCGGGAATTAAACTCTGGCAGCAAAGCGGAATTGTTGTTGAGCCTAATACAAACTATTATTTCAGTGTCTGGATAAACGCATTAAAGAATAATAATGATCCTCCTGGTACTTTGCGGTTTACTGTTGGTACCACGGACTTACCAACAACTATTTCAGCACCTACTACAAGTGGAACATGGGTTAAATACGAAGCAGTCTGGAATTCAGGTACATCGTCTGGCCCTACGACTATTAGTATTGAAAATACTACAACTACAGGTTGTGATCAATATGTTGACTTTGCAATTGATGATATTTCGTTTATTCCTGGTTGTGCATATGGAGCTCCAGGTCCTCAGCCAAATCTGGGTGCAGATAGGACTATTTGTGGTACTGGTGGTTCAATTACTCTTGATGCTGCTATTCCTCATAATTCAACAACATCAGTTACCTGGTCAGATGGTCCTTCCGGAATGGGCATGTCTGCTCCTTATTCAAGGGTAATAACTGCCCCCGGTACTTATACCGTTTGTGTCTCTGATAATGGATCTTGTCCAAAATCTGATCAGATTGTTATATTAAATACTTTTACTGTGGATATTCCTAATCTTAGTTTATGCGATCCGGCTTCTGTTACACTAGATGCCGGACATGCAGGGGTTGGGGTTAAATATAAATGGTATAAAGGATTTCCGACACGTGCAGGTGGTAATGATTCTTCGAAGACTTTCTTTGTAAATACTCCAGGCACCTATAGGGTCGATGTTATAGATCCAACTTGTGGTACTGTATCAGACATTTCTGTCATTACGACAACTGCTCCTGTACCTCAGAATACAATATTTTGTCCGGTAAAAAATGCAACAGTTTCAGTGACTCCTGCAAATAGCGGTAAATATAAGTGGTGGAACAGTCCAACAGGAACTGCTCCTGCTAACCTGCTTCAGAAAGGAGGAAATACATATACCTTCTCTGCATCCGCAACTTCTGACTATACTTTTTATGTAGAAGATACCTCTTCATTTAAGGCAACAATAGGGCCTTCTTTGGCTTCTACCGGCTCTTTCACTGGTTTTGGCCAGCGTGGAGTACAAAATGAAACTAAGTTTGTCTTTGATGCAATAACACCATTTGTGATAGATTCTGTCTGGATGTATGTAATAGTTTATGGTTGTCCCACGACCATGGCTTTTAATATTGTAAATTCATCTGGTACTATAATACCTGGGGGATCTGTAACTTATAGTTATCCTACTGGCGCTGGTTGTACAGCAGGTGGAACATGGCAATGGGTAAAAGTACCTGCAAATGTTTCAGTACCGGCAGGGACAGGATATAGAATTGAATATGCTGAACCGGCTCCAAATAATCATGATATGGGATGGTATAATGGTGGTATGACATGGGGAACAACATATGCGTCTTCTGTCAGATTTGTCGGACCGATGTCTGGTCAGCCTGCCTCTTCTGTTCCTGGTATGTGGAGATGGGCAATATCTGCGGGCACTCCATGTGCCCGTGTACCGGTAAAAGCTATCTACGAATGTACGTTGCCTATAGAATTCCTGAATTTTGCTGCTAAAGGCATCAAAAATGGAGTTGAAGTAATCTGGAGTACAGCCTGGGAAAATAATAGTAATAACTTTATTGTAGAAAGATCTGTAGATGGTATATCCTTCCAGAAAATAGGTACTGTTCAGGCAAGTGGCAATACTTCATTGGTTACTAATTATTCCTTTGTTGACAAAAATCCTGTAAGTTCCGTAGCTTATTACAGAATCGTAGAAGTTGACACTGACGGAAGTCAAACAACAAGTAAGATGGTAGCTGTAAATTTTGAAAACCTGTTTTTCTCAGTTTATCCTAACCCCGCGAAGGATGTGTTGACTATTCAATCAATGGTAAACGAAAATCAGGAACTGGTGATAAGCATTCAAAACTCTTTTGGAAATACAGTGTACCAGAATAGCAGAACAGATCTGAAATCAGATGACGGTCTCGCTGTCGATATCTCAGGTTTTCCAAGTGGTTTGTATTTTGTAATGATAGAGGCAGGAAATATTCAAAAGGTATATAAAGTAATTGTAGAGTAATAGTTTCTATGTTTTGGTTAATTTAAAGTTGGGCGGGAGAGCGATCTCCCGCCTTTTTTATAACTTTTTTTAATCGTAATGACTTAAATATTCAGAAAGGTCTTGCGATGAGGAAAATTTATACCGTTTTGTTTTTTTATATTCTCTTTATTTCATCTGTTTTCAGTCAGAAGAGAATAGTTTTTATAGGAGTTGACGGGTTGGGTTCAAGAATACTGAAAAAAGCCAATACACCGGTGTGGGATAGTCTCGCTACTATGGGCTCGTATTCATACAATGTCAATGCAGTACTGCCCACTTTGAGTAATCCTAATTGGGCCTCATTGCTTATGGGGGTATCTACCAAAGATCATCAGATAAAGGATAATAAATGGAGAAAATCAGATTTTAAAGACCATTTTTTTTGCAATCAGGAGAAGGGAAATACTGTACCCACTATATTCAAAGTTATGAGAGATAGATACCCTGATGAAAATATAGTTGTGTTTCATGAGTGGAAAGAATTTACAGAACTAATAGAGTTTAATACTTTAACTTATAGTTATCATGAGAAAGGAAGTGGACTAATATTAAAAGCTTCTGATTATATAATTAAAGAAAAGCCATTGCTGACCTTTATTCATTTGGACCTTGTTGATAAAGCCGGCCATACTTATGGATATCGTAGTAATCAGTATAAAACTGCTGTCGAAAGAGCTGACTCACTTACGGGAGTTATACTTGAAAAGATGAGGGAAGGAAATGCGCTGGATAGTACAATTTTTATTATTACTTCAGATCATGGATTTAATGGAAAAGGGCATGGAGGCAGATCAAAGAAGTTAAGAGAGGTTCCTTTGATTTTAGCAGGTGTCGGAATTCCGGTTGGATTAAGGCTTCCGGATAGATTGCATAATTATGATCTTCCTGTTACGCTTGCCAGTATTCTAAACTGTACGATTCCTGGCTGCTGGAAGGGAGAGGTAATTAAGGCATTGATGGAATTGCCTGATAATAAAAATAAGTTACAATAAGGCCATTTTTGTCATGAATACTCGGGCAATGTTCATGGCTCTTGACAGGGCTTCATCTGCCTTAGGGCCTTCAAAATTTTCCTCCAGTGTAGCAGTAAATAACTGTATCCATCTTTCGAAATGCTCTTTTGTTACAGGCAGAGTCATATGTTTTGGAAAGGGTTGTCCTTTATATTCCATAGAACCAAAAAGAAGGCTGTTCCAGAAATCATACATAGTAGGAAGGTGTTCCGGCCAGTCCACTTCAGCATGACCGTTAAATATAGGTGACAGCAATTCATCACTGTTTACTTTTTCATAAAAGCGGTCAACTAATGTCTTGATATCGTTTTTGTTGGAGATGTCGTTCATGGTCTATCCGATCTTCATTCAAACAATTGATTTATTGCTTGAAGTTCAATTAACATAAATTTTACTCATATCACAATCGAAATTTTTTAATATATCTTCACCTTAAAAATATATTGATCCAAATGCTTAGCTTTTTCCTTTCTGTTCAGTGTTTTAAGCTTGTTTTTCTTATTTAGTTTTAAGTCTTCCTTTGAGTTTTTAATAAACTCCTGAATGATTTCAGATTTAACTGCATAAGAAGCTCCTGGGGAATCTTTTGGTTTTCCCTTAATCATTCCAATCAATTCACCTTTATCATTGAATACGGGACTTCCACTGTTTCCAGGGTTTGCAAATATATTCAGCTGGAAAGAAGTGGTATCCCCATTAAATCCATTGGTGCAAACGATCACACCTTCACCGTAAACCATATCTTTATCAGGGTAACCAAGTATGAAAGCTTTTTCAACAATCTCAGGTGCCTTAGTATAAAAGTTGTAAGCAGGAGCAGGAAAGTCTGTCAGGGAGTCAGAAATTTTTAGCAAAGCAAGATCATTAACTTCATCAAGCTTAATAATTCTGGCTTTGAAAGATTCTGTATTGTTTTCAACTTCTAGTTTATCAGCTCCCTTGAGACCGTGAGCAGTTGTGAGAATATAACCTTTGTTATTCAGGAGCAGGCCGGTAACAGACGCATTATATCCAGGAGTGCTAAGCTTTTTCGTAATAACCTGTTGCCATGTTCGGATATGATCAACATCTTTTTTCAGTGCTTTGTACTCATCATTATTGTTATTTGATTTCAAATAAAAATAACCTCCGAACAGGGTAAATAAAGAGGTCAGAGAAGCTGCCACTGCATATGTTTTTACGTTTATCCGGAATCTGCTAAGTTTCTTTTTTAAAGGAATAGCATCCAACCTTTGTTGCAGCGCTTGTCTTTCTGAATATTGCTGAAAGGTATTCAGCAGTTCATTATGTTGTTCAAACTTTTCTCTGAATGCAGAATCAGATTTCAGTTTAGCCTGAAATACCGATGTTTCCTGTGGATTTAATTCTCCTTTAAGGAATTTTTCAATTTCATCCCATAGTTCAGGCTTCATAACTTTCTGTTTCTTTAGATTGGTTGAAGAATATTTTTTTTAACCTTTGAAGACATTTGTACTTCTGGTTTTTTGCATTGTCTGCATTGGTATACCGGAATTTTATACTTATTTCTTCCATCGACTTTTGATGCATATAAAAGTCTTCAAGTAATCCTTTGCAAGGTTCTCCAATCAGGTTTAATGCAGATTGCAGTTTTATAAATTCGTTTTCTCTATGCTCAGCTTCATAAACTTCATCTTCGACAGAAATAAAGTTTTCAGATTCATTTGTAACTACAGGAAAACGTTTCTTCTCTGTTAGCTTTTTCAGCCAGAGATTTCTACAAATGGAATAAAGGAATGTCTTAGGCTGACATTGAAGTTTGAAATTTTCACTTTTCATTTTTTCATAGAAAATAATAAAAGCTTCCTGGTAGATATCCCTGGCTTCATTTTCAGAACCATTGTTTTTAACCACCATCCGGTTAATCATAGGAAAATGTCTTTTGTAAAGAATTTCCAGCGCTCCGGAAGAAGGATGATTGTACATTCCTTCAATCAGCTTCTCATCAGAAATAAAGTCCATTCCTTTAAATTTTGCCCTTTTAATACACAAACGAAAATCAGGTAACCCAATTTTAAAATATTTTTTTTATATGGGTTACCCTCGATAAAAAAATGGATGAAGTGTAAAATTTAACAAATATACCTATGAGAAATTTAATGATCCTTGCAGCTATAGCTGCTTCTTGTTTACTTACATCATGTGACTTTTTATCATTTAATAATTACGGTAAAGCAGGAAAACCTGCAGATACGACACAAAAAGCGCATGTAGAGGAAATTGATCCTTCAGAAATTGAACCCACATCAAAAGATTCTCTTATTAAATCAGAACTGGAAAAAGTATCAGAGGAAATCGACAGTGATGCGCCGGCTGCGAAATAGCATATTTTTTACTGTTAATCTTCCGGATCTCTTTCCGGAAGATTTTTCTTTTTATCCCTTTAAAATACTTTCCTTATGAAACGAATCATTGCTATTTCATTATTCTTTGTTAATATATTTTCCTCCTGCGCTCAAAAAGAAGAAAAGGCAGAAGCCTCGGACATTGCAAACCAATCGCAAGAGGTAGTTTCGATAGATGTAAGAAAAGATAGCCGGATTAAAGCCCCAGGAAAAATCATCCGCAAAGCCAATATAAAATTTGAAACAAAGGATCTTCAGAAGACAACAGCCGAGCTGGAATTTCAGGTAAATCAGTTGAATGGTTTCATGGAAAGCTCAGAGCTTTTGACCGGCAATTATGAACATTCATATAAAATGATTCTTCGTGTGCCGGCTTCTGCTTTTGATACTATGATCAGAATATTATCAAAAGAGGCATTGTTTATGAATGAAAAAACGATCACCTCAGAAGATGTTTCCGAAGAATTCGTTGATGTAACCTCCAGGTTAAAATCCAAGCGAGAGGTGGAACAAAGGTATATTGAACTATTGAGGAATAATGCCAAAACTTTGGAGGAAGTTCTGCTAGCAGAGCAACAAATTGCTTCGCTTCATGAAGAAATTGAAGCAAAGGTGGACAGGCTTAATTATTTGAAAGATCAGGTCAGTTATAGCACGATAGCTGTAAAATTTTATCAAAAGATAGAATATGTTCCTGAACCTGACATGACGGAAGTTGGAATGTTGGTGAGGTTTAAAGAAGCATTCAGCTCAGGGTGGGATGGAGTTATGAGTCTTGCGATAGGTTTAACTTATATCTGGCCTTTGTTAGTGATTATAGGAGCTGCCGTTTTATTCATAATAAATAGGAAAAGGATGGTGTAGAGACGCCATGCTGGCATCTCAAGAAACGGTGATAATAAATAACAATGGAAATATAGCAGGCATTATTCAAAGGTGAAGGCAAATTAAATTCAGCACATGGTGAACAGGGAGACGCCAGCATGGCGTCTCTACAATTTCATTCAATCCACAAAATGAATCTTGGATTTAATTAGTTTCACCATTATCTCATTTCCCGGAAAGATGTTCTTTTTTCTGGTATTGATACGTATTGTAATTTCATTTTTTACAGTTGCTACAACTTCATAGCTGTCACCTCTGTAATATATTCTTTCAACAGTAGCTTTGAAATCACCCTTGTCGTCTTTAGTAATGCTGAAATGTTCAGGTCTAATGCTGATTTTTGATTTTGTTGGTTTACATCCTGTAATACCTGTGCTTTGAAAGAAATTTTCAGCATCAAAAATATTTACTTTTCCAAATAAATATGCCGAATATTCATCAACAGGCTTCTCATATATTTTTTCAGGTACATCAAGTTGTACTATCTGTCCAGCCCTCATGATCATGATCCTGTCCGCCAGACTTAATGCATCCCCCAGATCATGGGTAATGAATATCAGGGTTTGACCTTCTTTCCGTAAATGATCCAATACCTGTATTTTAATCTGGTCTTTCAGCATTACATCCAGATTGCTGAAGGGTTCATCCATCAATAGAAGCTTAGGCCTGTCAGACATGGCCCTTGCCAAAGCAACTCTCTGGTGCTGACCACCTGAAAGCTCAGAAGGTAGTTTGTTTTCAAGACCTTCAAGTTTACAGACTTTAATAAGTTCATTCAACCGCTCGTCCTGTGCATCTTTGGAAAAATACCTCAACTGGTAGGTGATATTTTCTTTTACAGTATGTTTTGGAAAAAGATTGAATTCCTGAAAAAGCAGGTTGATATCAGGGTGACCCGGGACAAGGTTTTCGGAAGGACCTTTAACTTTTTTATTTTCAAGAAAAACACTTCCCTGGTCTGGTTCTATTAATCCATTGATGAGCTTTAACAGAGTAGATTTTCCGGAACCGTTTTCCCCAACTATTGCAATGAATTCTCCTTCGTTGCATTCAAATGATACATTGGTAACTGCAGATTCAGGTTGATTTGCGTATTTTTTAGAAAGATTTGATATCTTAAGAAAGGACATTACGTAAAACGATGAATGTAATTAATAGGAAACCAAGGTAAATCATTTATTGCTTTTTTCTTATTTTGCAGATAAAATTAATTGGGCAAATCCTGGTAATAAACCCACAGTAAAGCAAGTAATCCGCTATATATCAATGAAGAATAATAAAAAAATACAGAATGCCTGGTGCATGTATGACTGGGCTAATTCTGTTTATTCCCTTACTATTACCACTGCAATATTTCCAAGCTATTATGCAGCTGTTATGCCCGAAAGGCCGGATAAAGTAAATTTCCTGGGATTTGAGTTTTATAGCTCAGCACTTTATTCATTTTCGCTGGCAGCAGTATTTTTGCTTGCAGCCATTTTAAGCCCCATATTAACTCCAATAGCAGATAATACAGGAAAGAAAAAGTTTTTTATGCAGATGTTTTGCTATCTGGGAAGTTTAGGGTGTGCATATCTCTTCTTTTTCCATAAAGATGCCGGAGTCCTTTCTCAGTTTACTTTAACAACATCCATATTAGCTTTTATTTTGGCAGGATTGGGATACAGCGGTAGTATAGTATTTTATAATTCTTTTCTTCCTGAGATAGCAACGGAAGATCAGTATGACAGGCTTAGTGCGCGTGGTTTTGCTATGGGATATATCGGAAGTGTACTGCTTCTTATTTTTAATATCACAATGTTAACTATGCCTGATCTATATTTTAATGTTGATGGAAAGGTGGATGAATTGATGGCTTCAGGCCTTGCCAATCCGGAAGCTAAAGAACAGGCGAAGTCGTTTTATTCAGGACTGGCAGCAAGAATTTCTTTTCTCTCTGTTGGAATATGGTGGTTTCTCTTTGCTCAGTATTCTTTTTATTATCTGCCATCGAATGTTTATAAGAAAGAAAGTCAGGGTAACTGGTTATGGAGCGGATTCAGAGAACTTAATAAAGTACTTTCAGAAGTCAGAAAAGAAAGATACCTTAAAATTTTCCTGCCCGGATTTTTCTTTTACAATCTTGGAGTACAGACTGTAATGTACATGGCGGTAATATTTGCAGAAGGAGAGCTTAATCTTAAGATGAGTGAACTGATCATTGTTATCCTCATTATCCAGCTTCTTGCTATTGTTGGTGCAAATCTGAGTGCGAAACTGTCAGGCAAAATCGGTAATATCAGTACCTTGCGTTATATTAATATGATATGGGTACTTGTTTGTATAGCTGCATATTTTGTAAAAACGGATGTTCAGTTTTATGGGTTGGCAGTAGTGGTAGGATTTATAATGGGAGGAGTTCAGTCAATATCCAGATCTACTTATGCAAAACTGATTCCGGAACAGACCACAGATCATGCTTCCTATTTTAGTTTCTATGATGTGGCGGAAAAATTATCCTGCTTTTTCGGACTTTTTCTTTTTGGGGCAATAGAAGAACTGACAGGAAGCATGAGACCAAGTACTTTGACATTGGGTATTATATTTATCATTGGGATAACATTTTTGTCCTTTATTCCTTCTTTCAAATCTTATTCAGGACAAACTGAATTAAAATTGGACCATTCAGGAAAAAATGCATAGAGTTGAAATTTCAATTTGCATTTATAAATAAATAATATGTAATTCGCATTCATATTATGGGATGTTAGCTCAGTTGGTTCAGAGCATCACGTCGACAACGTGGGGGCCACTGGTTCGAGTCCAGTACGTCCCACTAGGACAAATCAGTCAAAGTGCTGGTTTGTCCTTTTTTATTTTTATTCAATCTCTTATTGTAATTGGCAAGCTAAATTAAAATTATTTTGCTTGATGGGTTACAAAAACCGATGATTGTAAATACTCCCCTCAGGAAGGAGCAGACTTATTCTTTGAAATGTTAAAAGTGCCGGAATGTTCATTTAGATTCCTTATCAAAATTACATTTTTTCTTCTTTTTGTTTACTAAATCTTAAGCTGTTTTGTAGGGGACATTATTTTGAAAGCTGTCTATGAAAACAATGTTATACCACTTCTTTTTACTTGCTTTTTTTTCTTTTGTTGCAGGTGATGTTACCGGCCAGATGGCAACTAACCCCATTATTTTTGCGGATGTTCCTGATCCTGATTTTGTCAGGGTAGGTGATACGTACTACATGAGCAGTACCACCATGCACTTCAACCCGGGAGTACCCATCATGAAGTCAAAAGACCTGGTGAACTGGGAGGTCGTAAACTATTGCTATCCCGTTATGGCTAATACTGATGCATTGAATCTCAATGCTGGAATGGAAGCCTATAGCGGAGGTACCTGGGCCAGCAGCATCAACTATTATAAAGGAACATTCTATGTCAGTTCTTTTTCCTATTCTACCGGAAAAACTTATATCTACAAAACTACCAATATTGAAACTGGACCGTGGACTACGATTACTTTAAATAAAGTGTATCATGATCATTCTCTTTTCTTTGATGATGATGGTAAAGTATATTTTGCTTATGGTCATGATAATATTCAGCTGACTGAAATGAAACCAGACTTGACAGGAGAACAGCCAGGGGGAGTAAACAAAGTCATCATCTCTAAAGCTTCATCCGTAGCTGGAAGCAATATGATATTGACTGCTGAAGGTACCAGGATGCAGAAAATTAACGGACAATATTATGTGTCCAATATCTGCTGGCCTTCGGGAAAGGGACGTACTCAGATCATTCACCGTTCAGGGAGTGTTGCCGGCACTTATACAGGCCGGATAGCCTTTCAATCTTCTAATGGTTCTGCTCAGGGAGAATATATCGACACGCCAGATGGAAAATGGTATGCAATGTTTTTTCACGATCATGGTGCCGTAGGTCGTATCCCTGACCTGATGCCTGTAACCTGGAGCAATGGATGGCCAACAGTAGGGGTAAACGGACAGGTACCGGCTACTCTGGATATTCCCAAAGGGGCAGGATCACTGAAAGGAATTATTACTTCAGATGAATTTAGCGCTGCACCTCCATTAAAACTACAATGGCAATGGAATCATAATCCTCAGAACAATTACTGGTCACTGACCCAACGTAGTGGTTATTTACGGTTAACAAACGAACGTACGGATGCTAATGTGCTTCGTACTACTAACACTTTGACCCAAAGAACCTTTGGTCCGAAATGTTCTGGTTATGTTTCTATAGATGTCTCAGGTTTGAAGGATGGAGATTATGCAGGATTGGTGGCTCTTCAAAATAAATATGGTTTGGTGGGGGTAAAGATGACCGGTACAAGTAAAAGTATTGTAATGGTAAATGGAACAGGTTTTAGCGGGACACCTGTTGAAGTGGCCAGTGTTCCTGTAAATCAAAATACTGTTTATCTGAGGATAGATTTTGATTTTACCAACAGGACTGATAAAGCTTATTTTTATTACAGTTTAAATGGCTCTACCTGGACCGCAATTGGTTCAACACTTCAAATGAATTATGATCTGGAGCATTTTGTGGGGTATCGGTTCGGATTGTTTTCTTATGCCACTAAATCAAGCGGAGGTTATGTTGATTTTGACTTTTTCCGGGTAGGAGCTAATATTACTGAAGCCCAGAATGTAGGTCCTGTAGTCTCAATTACAAGTCCGGCAAATGGGACACGCTTTAATGCAGGATCAGATATAAATATAACTGCTACTGCAATTACTACTGCAGGAACCATAGCAAACGTTCAGTTTTATAATGGAAATACCTTGCTCGGTTCTGATAATTCTTATCCTTATTCCTACAACTGGATGAAAGTATCGGCGGGCATTCATCTTTTGAGGGTAATTGCTACAGATAATGCAGGAAGAACTTCAGAAAGCCAGGTAAGTGTAACTGTAAATGTTCCCAAAGGACCTTTTAATGGTAATTCTCATTCCATTCCTGGAATGATAGAAGCAGAGGATTATGATGAAGGAGGTGAAGGGGTTTCTTTTCATGAGGTCAATACAAATGGTAACGAAGGAGGAGCGACTTTTAGAAATGATGAAGTTGACATTGAAAGGACAGGGGACGTTTCTGGTTCTTTTAACATAGGTTATATTCTTAAAGGAGAATGGCTTGAATACACTGTAAATGTAACTGAAACAGGAATCTACGATGTGAAGTTCAGAGTGGCAGCAGATGGAACAGGCAAAACATTTCATGTAGAAATGGATGGAAAGGATATTACCGGAGTTGTTTCTTTGCCAAATACAGGAGGATGGCAGAACTGGGAAACCATTGCTGTGCCTGGTATCGAGCTTATGAAAGGCAAGCATGTGATGCGGATTGTTTTCGATTCAGATTATATGAATCTGAACTGGATTGAATTTACAAATGAAGTTATTACAGATCTGGAAAAGGAAAACAACTCACCTGTCAGGTTATTTCCCAATCCTTTCCAGGAAGTCCTTCAGATTATCTGTGATGAAAAAACGGAATACCAAATTCTGGATCTTACAGGGCGTGAGTTAGAGTCTGGTATTCTATATAGTAATGCTACAGTTGGAAAGTCTCTTCCCAAAGGTCAGTATCTGTTGAAACTTACCAGCGAAAAAGGCATGAAGGCAGCTAAAATACTTAAACAATAATAATCATCAGAACTCAACTTAATCTATTGTATTGATTCAAAATTATGTTTTATGAAAATACTACATTCAGTACTCATCTTAATTTTTCTGGGAATCTGTAATAAATCTTTTGCTGATTATCCGATAGTTGGATACCGTTTTTTGGCTGATCCTGGGGCCCTTGTTTACAATGGTAGGGTTTATGTGTATTGTTCTAATGATGATGAAAACGATGATGATAGTTATGATATGAGTTCTATCGTTTGTGTGTCGAGCAGTGACCTGAAAAACTGGACAGACCATGGGATAGTCTTCGATGTGCCACGAGATGCATCCTGGTCAGGCCTGAGCTGGGCACCTTCACCTGCCTATCGGAATGGAAAGTTTTACCTCTATTTTGGGAATGGTGGAAGTGCTATAGGTGTGGCAGTTTCCGATAGCCCTATCGGTCCTTTTAAAGATCCTGTAGGCCGTAACATTGTAAATGGCAATACATCGGGAGTTCAACCTTTTAACGGCTGGCTGTTCGACCCAATGACTTTTATTGATGATGATGGTCAGGCATACATGTATTTCGGAGGGAACGGAGACAACAACCTTCGTGTGATTAAGCTGAATAATGATATGATCAGTACAAGCGGATCTGCCGGTAAATTCACAGTGCCCAATTTTTTTGAAGCAGCATGGATGCACAAGCATAATGGGAAATACTATTTTTCCTATTCTACAACGCCAAGTGCAGGCATGAGAATTGATTACATGGTGAGCAACAATCCTATGTCTGGTTTTACTTATGGAGGAGTACTTTCGCCGCAACCGCCAACCAATAATAACAATAACCACCACGCTAATTTCTTTCTTAATGGTCAATGGTATCAAATGTATCATAATCGCATTGTTGCCTCTCAAACAGGAGTGGGAATGGCTTATCACAGAAACTTAGCCATTGATGCTTTTTCACACAGACAGGATGGAACCATTGTACAGATGGTAAATACAGTGAATGGTGTTAAACAGATTAAATACCTTGATCCTTATGTACGAGTAGAAGGAGAAACCATGAGTGACCATAAAGGCATTAAAACTGAAGTTTGCAGTGCAGGAGGTATGAACCTGGCGTATATCGATAACGGTGATTGGGTAATGGTGGAAGGAGTTGATTTTGGCTCAGCAGGTGCAGGAAGATTCTCTGCAAGTGTAGCAAGCAATAAAACAGGCGGAACCATCGAAATCAGATTAGGGAGTGCAACGGGAACATTAATCGGAACCTTACAGGTTCCCAACACGGGCGGGTTTCAGACATGGCAGACTGTTAATACCTCAGTGAATCAGACAACTGGTGTGCACAATGTCTATCTTGTATTTAAAGGGAGCGGAACGAGTCTATTCAATGTTGATCACTGGAGTTTTTCATCAGGTGGTCCTTCTGTTACGATTACTTCACCAAAGAGCACAGATATTCTTTTTACGGGTAATGAAATTACAGTTTCAGCTAATGCTCAAGCCCAAAGCGGCACTCTTGTATCTGTAGAGTTCTTTTATGATGGAAAATCAATAGGGGTTGACAAAGACGCTCCTTATTCGGTAAAATACACACCTGCCGCCAGCGGATCACATACGATCACAGCTACTGTTACAGACAGTCAGGGAAATAAACGTTCTTCAGAAATCTCTATAACTGTATATGTTCCTCAGGGGCCTTATAAAGGCTCCCCGTGGCCAATTCCTGGAATAATAGAAGCGGAACATTATGATGAGGGTGGGGAAGGATTTGCATATCATGAAGCTAATACAAATGGAAACGAAGGGCTGGCCACTTTAAGAAATGATGAAGTGGATATAGAACAAACAGGAGATATCTCAGGCTCCTATAACGTTGGATATATTCTTTCAGGAGAGTGGCTGGAATATACGGTAAATGTAACTGCCACAGATAAATATGATTTAAATCTGCGGGTGGCAGCGGATGGTGCAGGAAGAACCTTTCATGTGGAAATGGACAATGAAGACATTACAGGGGCCATCACTGTTCCAAATACAGGGGGCTGGCAAAAATGGGAAACTATTACTGTCCCCAATATCAACCTAACTTCAGGCCAAAAGGTAATGCGGATTGTTTTTGAATCAGATTATATGAACCTGAACTGGGTTGAATTTAAAAATGCTATAGTCACGGGAATGGAGTCTTCCCAAAAAGAAACTATTGCGATTTACCCTAACCCTTTCACTGATAAAATTCAATGTAACATCACCGGAGAGTATGACTATCAGTTGTTAAATATGGAAGGTATGGTATTAGAAGATGGGACAAGTTTAGGTGAAATACATATTCGTAAAAATTATCCCAAAGGGGCCTACATCTTAAAGATAAAGCAAAATGACTTAGTTAAGGTGTATAATGTTGTAAAAGAATAGTTGCAGGTATTCGTCTTCATCCTGCTTCTGGTTAATAAGTTTATTAAAAATGAATCATATTATGCTATTTTAATTCTGATCTTTGATGACCAATAAATTGAAATTATTTTTATGCCTGATTCTTACTTTAGGATCAGGCATTTATTGCTATGCAGCAAGTAGCATTACTGAGGTAACGTACTTTTCCAAAACAATGAATAGTAACCGGAAAATGAATGTTTACCTGCCGGATGGATATAATCAGAATACCTATTATCCCACATTCTATCTCATGCATGGAGGAGGCCAGCGTTACTATACATGGGCCAATCCCGTTGATGGGAATGCTAAAGCTATTTTGGACCAGGCCATTTCCTCAGGCAAAGCGGTTCCAATGATTGTTGTAATGCCTGATGCCCCGGATTTTGCCCCCAACCTCTTTACCCGTGAACTCTGTGACGATATAATACCTTTTGTAGAAAAGACTTATAGGGTAAAACCTGAAAAAGACAGCCGTGCTCTGGCTGGCCTGTCATGGGGAGGTTTACAAGTGCTGGATGCCGGTTTATACCGCTATGACCTTTTTGGTTATCTGGGTGTATTTAGTTCTGGTTGGTTTATCGGCGACAATATTTATAATGTAATGAGAACGTACCTTGCTTCCAATGGTGCAAAAATTGAACAGAGCATGCGCTATTTCTACTACGGGCAAGGTGGAACCAGTGATATTGCTTACAATAACGGGGCTGAAACTATGAAACTGTTGCGTGCTAATGGTATTACAGTAAATTACTGGGAACATTCTGGATCTCATAGTTTTGTATGCTGGAGACAAGACTTACAGGAAATTTTACCTTTTCTTTTTAAGTATGGAACTCCGTCTGTAGCAATTACTGCCCCTGCTACCAATGCATCTTTTACTGCCCCTGCTGCAATTAATATTACGGCAACGGCTTCAGATCCAAACGGAACTATATCTAAAATTGAATTTTTTAACGGAGCCACTAAGCTGGGAGAAGATGGGAGTGCCCCTTATGCCTATTCATGGACAAACGTACCGGCAGGAACTTATATCATTACAGCTGTAGCAACTGATAATGCAGGCACAAAAGCAACATCATCAGCAGTCACACTTAAAGTAAACGTTGCTCAGGCTGCATATAATAATGTGGTTCATTTAATTCCAGGTACAATCCAGGCTGAGGCTTTTGATGTGGGTGGTAATGGCTTCGCATATTTTGACAGGACTCCTGGAAGCGAAACAGGAGTTTCTTTTAGAAATGATGAGGATGTAGATATTGAAAATTGCACGGATGTCGGAGCTAGCTACAATGTTGGTTGGGCAACTTCTGGAGAATGGCTGGAGTATACAGTCAACGTTCAGAAATCAGGTCTATACAATATGGATCTCCGCATAGCTTGCAATGGAGAAGGAAGAACTTTATCCGTAAGTATGGATGGTGCGAATATAGCAAGTAACGTAGCTATTCCCAATACTACAGGCTGGCAAATCTGGCAGACTGTCAGAGTAAGTAATATACAGCTCAACGCAGGCCAGAAGATCATGCGGTTAACTATAGGGGATGTAGACTATATCAACCTCAATTTTGTAACCTTTACTCTGGCCAATATTCCTCCGGAAGTGACTATTACAGGACCATCAGATAATAGTATGTTCAATACCCTTCAAACAGTGGAGCTTAATGCTTCAGCTTCTGATGCAGATGGAAGTATTGTTAAAGTTGATTTCTATCATGGTTCAACATTTCTTGGAACAGACAATACTTCACCTTTTAGCTATGATTGGTCAGGCATGCTGGCAGGAATTTATACGATCACTGCCCAAGCAACTGATGATAAAGGAGCAGTTACTTCATCTGGCCCAATTACTGTAGTGATTCAGGAGGTAGTTACCGGAGTGAATGAAAAAACGGACCAAGATCATGCTATATATCCGAATCCATTTGAAAATGGTATTATCCTGAAATACCCAAAGGAATTCAAATACGAACTCTCTGATATGAGTGGAACCGTATTGTTTGGAGGAACAGGGGAAGGTGAAAAAAGCATTGGAGAAAACCTTCAATCAGGAATGTATTTATTGAGAGTGACCAATAATGGGAACTCTAATGTTTTTAAGATTCTGAAAAAATAACAGGAGGTTAATTTTGGACATATGAAATTTTTCGTGGTCTGCAACCTTTGCAGATCACGAAAAGATCTGCTTCATTGTAGCACGTGAATGGAAAAATTATGGAATAAGATTGCAGTCCTCAGCACCTTATTCCAAGTTGTAATATTTTTTTTATCGCACTGGAGTCCGATACTTTAAGCTTAAAGTACAAATCGAACAACAGTGATCTTTTTCTTTTTACATATTATGGAGCATCAAAGAATAATACTCAAGATTACATTATTGTAAGAGCAGTATTTTACACTCCAATGACTTATATTTTTTTAAAAACTCTTGTTTACTAAACCTTTTGAATGATTGTAGGACTATTCTTTAAAGAACCCATTCAGCAATGCCTATATCTGTTATAAAAAAAAATCTGTAAGACTCTGTAGTCATTTGTAGTCATTATCGAATGGTGTATTGTCTGCATCAGGTTGTGAAAGGCTTGTGAAGAAGATTGGATATGAAGCCTGATGAATGATGATAAGAAGTTCAATGAATTATTGAGTTTTTTTTATTAAATAAACTTTCATGGATATAAATAAATATAAACTGTCGGCCATACTGTGTCTGGTCGTTCTGGTTGTCGGACATATAAAAGGTCAGAATCCGGGAGACCTTACCTTATGGTATAACAAAGATGCCGGGACTGTTTTTACTGATGCTTTGCCTATTGGCAACGGTCGTTTAGGAGGAATGGTATATGGAATAGTGTCAAGAGATGTTATTGGCTTGAATGAGTGTACAGTTTGGAGTGGAAATCCAGGCAATAATAACAAAGCAGGGGCAGCCAGTTCACTTGCGACAGCAAGGAATCAGATATTCGCAGGAAATTATGCAGCAGCAGATGCAACTGTAGGTAATATGATCGGCTCCGGACAGGAACGTTTTATGCCTGTGGGAAATCTTTACCTGAACTTTCCCGGACATATTGCTACTAACTATTACCGTGAGCTAAATCTTCGTACAGCCATTGCCAAAACTACATACTCCTATGCAGGGGTAAATTATACACGTGAATACTTTGCCAGTTATCCAGATCAGATAATAGTAATTCGTCTCACTGCCAGTCAGCCAGGTAAAATAACTTTTTCCACAAGCATGGATTCTCCTCAGACGCCGGTTACCATATCTAATGTCGGAAACGATCAGCTTTTTCTTAACGGACAGGCAGATGCTGTAAAATTCCAGAATAGGGTAAAGGTGAAGACAGAAGGAGGAACACTAACAGCTAATAACAATAGTATTACAGTTTCTGGAGCTAACAGTGCTACAGTGATCCTGGCAATCGGATCTAATTTTAATGCCTATAATAATGTCAACGGTGATCAGGTTGCCAGGGCGGCCAGTTTTATTGATAATGTCAGTGCTAAAAGCTATACGCAGCTTCTTAATGCTCATCTTGAAGACTATCAGGCTTTGTTTAACAGAGTAGATATCAACCTCGGGCCTGGTAATTCTTCAACCCGTTTGCCTACTGATCAAAGGGTGGCGAACTTCAGCACTTCAGATGATCCTCAGCTGGTAAGATTGCATTACCAATTCGGTCGCTACCTTATGATTGCTTGTTCGAGACCAGGAAGTCAGCCTGCAAACTTACAAGGTGTATGGAACAAAGATATGTATCCTTCATGGGGAAGTAAATATACTACCAATATTAATTTCCAGATGAATTATTGGATGACAGAATCCGGAAATCTTCCGGAATGCGCTCATCCTATGATCGAAAAAACAAAAGCTCTTGTAGCTCCTGGTCAGCAATCTGCTCAGGCCCACTGGGGAGTAAATAGTGGATGGGTGCTTCATCACAATACCGATCTGTGGAACCGCACTGGTCCGATAGATGGAGCGTGGGGACATTGGCCTACAGGAGGTGCCTGGTTATGCTATAACCTTTGGGAACATTATCAATTCTCTAAAGATAAAACATATCTGAATGATGTATATCCTACTATTAAAAGTAGTGCTCAATTCTTTCTGAATAGTCTTGTGCAGGAACCAATAAGCGGCAACAATTATCTTGTAACATCTCCAAGTACCTCTCCTGAACTTGCACATGGTGGCTATTATACATGTTTTGGTCCAACTATGGATATCCAGATTATCCGGGATTTGTTTAATACAGTTATCAAAGCATCTGAAATTTTAAATATTGATGATAACTTTCGTAACCAGGTAAAAGCATCTCTTGCCCGTCTTCCTCCACATCGCGTTGGACGTTATGGGCAATTACAGGAATGGTTTCAGGACTGGGATAATCCTAATGAGAAACATCGCCATATTTCCCATTTGTACGGCCTATTTCCTAGCAATCAGATATCCTTAAGAGCTACTCCTGTTTTGGCGAATGCTGCTAAGGTTACCCTTGCACAACGCGGTGATGATGCTACCGGATGGTCCCTGGCTTGGAAAATAAACTTCTGGGCCAGAATGGAAGACGGAAATCATGCCTATAAGCTCATTCGTATGTTAATTACTCCTGAACGTACCTATAACAACCTTTTCGATGCTCATCCTCCTTTTCAGATTGACGGTAACTTTGGTGCGGTTTCGGGAGTGAATGAAATGCTGATGCAAAGCCAGAACAATGAGATACAGTTTCTGCCGGCACTTCCAACTATCTGGTCAAATGGAAATGTAAAAGGTTTGAGAGCAAGAAGTGGATTCCTTATTGATTCAATTAGCTGGAAAAGTGGAAAGCTTTCACAAGCGACAGTAACATCACAACAGGGAGATACATTGAGGCTTAGGTATGGCAATATTTCAAGAACATACATTACCAGGATAGGTAAAACATATGCTTTTGATGGATCATTGAATTTAATAGGTGCGACGGACAATACAACTCCATATAAAGGAATACCTCACGCAATTCCCGGGCGAATCGAAGCGGAAGAATATGATGATGGCGGAGAAGGATTTGCTTACAGGGAAGCCGATAGAAAAGGCAACGAAGGTGGGGCAACTTTTAGAAATGATGAGGTGGATATAGAAAATACCATGGACGAGGAAGGGAAATATAATATCGGATACATTCTGAATGGGGAATGGTTATTATATACTGTGAATGTAACAAAAACCGGTAAATATAATCTGGACCTTAGAGTGGCTTCACCTGATGATGGTAAAACTCTTCAGATTGAAATGGATGGAGAAAATCTCGCAGGGCCTGTCACTATTCCCAATACTGGCGGGTGGCAAAACTGGGAAACAACTTCAGTAATGGATCTTGATCTGACCCAGGGGCAACATAAGATGAGAATTTTGTTCAACGCTGATTACATGAATTTAAATTACCTTGAGTTTAAGCCATCAATAGTGACAGGTTTGGGAGCTGAAGAAACGGAGATAGTGCATATTTATCCAAATCCGTTCAATAGTGAAGGTATCACTGTTAAACATAAAGGTATTTTCAGATATAAAGTAGACGATGTTCTTGGAATTCAGGTAGAATCAGGTAGTGCAACAGATGAAGGAAAGATAGGTGCTGCATTGGGAACAGGGATATATGTATTAACGATAGAAACTCAGAATGGAATCACTATCCATAAAATTGTGAAACGTTAATTGATATAGGATAATAGGTGTTTCCTGAAGAGTGGCTTTTTGGTGGTTTTTTCGTTGCCAATTAATTTCAGCAAGATTTATAGTCATGAAAAATTCAATAATGTCAGGTCGAAAAGACCTGACATTATTTTTTAATATAGGATGCTTCAATTCGTCACAATTTCTTAAGGTAGGGAGTAATAGATAGCCAGTCCGGATTATTAAGTTCTTTCTGAAGTTTCTCATAAAACAATCCCATATGATACCCATCCATAATTCCATGATGTATCTGAAGTCCAACAGGTATCTTATAAACTCCGTTTTCTTCAAAGTATTTACCCAGGGCTATAATTGGTATTGTTCCATTAACAGGATCATAAGGATGTGTCAGGGATGTGAACGAAAACCAGGGCATACTCGTGATGTAGAACTGATGATTGTTATCTTTAGAGGATTTATTGTTTGATAAAATATTTTGTGGTGTAATGTTTTGGTAGTCAGTTTTTTTGTTGATTTTTTTTACAACAAATTCTTGATGGAATTGTTATAGGTTGAAATTTTATTTGTTTGATTATTAGGTGTTCACATGGAGTGTTAATCAATTTTGTTTGTCCTTAATTCTGGGGTATTGCATTCCTTTTGGTAGGTTTCCTTATTTATAACTAAATCATAATAACATGAAAAAAATCACTCTATATTTTATTGGAGTTCTTTTCAAATTTATTTTGATAAATAACTCCTCAGCAGCTGTTATCTTTGTTCAGGATACTACTGATTCCGGTCCGGGATCATTGAGAACTGCAGTTAAAATAGCCCGAAATGGAGACATTATAAAGTTTAATCCCTCTCTTAATAATGATAGTTATCTTTTCCTTCTTACAACAGGTCAAATTGTAATAGATAAAAACATCACAATTGTAGGACTTGATAATGTGACTAACAATCTAAAAGTTAAAATAACATCATTTAATTTTTCCAGGATCTTCTATATTTTGCCTGGAAGAAAACTAACACTTGTTAATTTATGGCTGGTACAAAATTTTTCCGTTGGAAATATTTCGAGTAAGCCGAATTTTAATGGTGATGGTGGAGCAATATTCAACAAAGGAATGGTTACCATTAAAGATTGCTGGATTACGGATCAAACTATCGCTAATACTGCAGCTAAAGGTGCGGCCATCTATAATGAAGGAAGTTTATCTGTAATTGATACTTATTTTGCATTTAATACTGCTACGGGATTTTCCGTAGCAAAGGGAGGGAGTTTATATAATACAGGAAGGGTTAGCTTGGAAAGATCTTATTTTTCTTCAAGCGGTACAGACGCTCCTGTTTCTAAAGGGGCAGGTATTTATAATGAAGGTATAATTACCATGAGTCAGAGCTCAGTTTATAATTGTTACTCTGTTAAAGATTGTGAAGGGATTGGTATTTCAAATGCACAAAATGGATCATTCTCCTTGGTGAATAGTACAGTTAGCGCCAATTTACTAAATCCTGGCAGTTATGTGCTGGGAGGAGGGGTGTTCAATGCTGGTAAGATAGATTTAGTTAATGCCACAATTTCAGAAAATTCAGCAACTATTGGAGGAGGAATAGCAAGCGTTGGTAAACTCACTATCAATTCTACAATTGTTGCCCAAAATACAGCAATTATTAAAGGCCAGGATGGCTATACTTCTGGGTTAATAAAAGACAAAGGCTATAATTTAATTGGTGTGATCAATGATTTTAATCTTACCTCTTGTACAAATATTTATGGTACTTCGGTAATCCCTTTGGATCCACTCATTCAAATAGTTATTTATGGTAATGGCAGTTTCCCTGGTGTTGCATATGAACCCCTTCAGAATAGTCCGGCAATTAATAATGGAGATCCTTTGAGTCATCTTAAGGTAGATCAGCTTGGTAATCCAAGACCGTTTTATGGACGTATTGATATAGGTTCTGTAGAATATACTGGTTCATTACCTACAGCTTTTTATTCAAAAGAAAGAGAGGCATTATTATCCTCTGAGCTAAAAAGTGTTTCAATGTCTCCTAATCCTGTTCAGGATATTTTGATTATTTCTGAACCTTCAGAAGATTTGCAAATCACAATAGTAGATATAACAGGTAATATAGTTTATCAAGATCGATGGAGTGGTTTGGATGAAGGGAAAGTCCAGTTATCATTCCTTATTCCAGGGCTTTATATAGTTCGTCTGGAGACATTTAAAAACCAATTAGTACGTGTTGAAAAGATTTTGAAGCTTTGAAGGTTGGATAAGGTTAAAATCAGGAAAGTCAGATATAAAACTAAAATGGACAAATCTGCAATTGCAAAATTTGTCCATTTTAGTTTTGTAAATTTTATAAAAGTTCAGAGCCAGTCCGACAGATCAAGTTCCTTCTGCAGGTTCTCATAAAACAATCCCATATGATACCCATCCATAATTCCATGATGTATCTGAAGTCCAACAGGTATCTTATAAACTCCGTTTTCTTCAAAGTATTTGCCCAGGGCTATAATTGGTATTGTTCCATTAACAGGATCATAAGGATGTGTCAGGGATGTGAACGAAAACCAGGGCACACTTGTGATGTAGAACTGATGATTGTTATCTCCGTTGGATTCATTCTTGTCTGATAAGACTTCCTCCATATCCTTTAGTATATTTTCATAGAAAGTAGGAAAATCTGCGGAATGTCTGGTTGAACAGAATGAAAATTCAGAGTCAGGAAGAAGAACCGTGTAGCCTGGATCAATGCTGGTATATTCGTAAAGCTTATTGTCTATGATTCTGTGCCTGAACTGAGGTATTTCATTCACCACTTTGGTCAATGCAAAACAGATACTGGCAAAAAAGCGAAGGTTATTTTCTTTCACTTTCTTTCGGAACCTTGTAATATCGACATTGCTTGATGTGCTGACGAATGGAATAAGCTTTCTAGAAAAGATTTCAAACATTCCCCTGCGTTTATAGGTACTCAGATCAATTTCCTGCCTTGATATAGTATTCATTTAAATAATTATGGAACTTCAGTTTGTAAATTAAGAATATTCGGTTAGTTAATCCTAATTTAAATACTATATCAATACAGTAGCAGTTGTGAAATCAAGTCTTCTTGTTTTTTATTTAGATATCTGGGAATCAATATTCTCAGGTTCTGTGGAGGATTAGTATGGGCAGATCTCCTTTTTTTATAAAAGCCCTTATAATACTTTTATGAAATAGTTCATCAAGCCATTTACGGCTATATTTTATTAATACAAGGAGATCCGAACTGTCTTCTGAGAGTGAAGTTTTCAACCCTTCTTCAACATTGTTAGAGATGCAGGTTTTAAGTTTGATACTCGAATAATCAATGAAGTTTTTGATAAAATCGGCAAAGAGAAAATTTCCTTTGGATTCATTAACTTTATTATTTGGCTTTACATGCAAAAGTGTAATAGAAGCTTTAAAGGACGAAGCCAGATTAATTAATTGAGACGCTTCCACAGCGTCTTTGGTGATATTCTCTATTGCCATATGGATTTTTTCAATCGGAGCCACAATTGTGTTTTCATGGACAATAAGGAGAGGGAAGCTGACAGTATCTATAATTCTTGAAGTAGTACTCCTGAGAAAGGCTTGTAAATTGTCTCTTGAATTGGTTCCCATTATGATCAGATCAGGTTTTTTAAGGTGCGCAACATTCTTAATTTCCGTTTCAGGAACAGAATAAGCAGATACATATTCGCATTCAAGCTGTTTACCGGAATCTGAAAAATGCGATGATATTTTTTTGCAAATGGAAATAAGTTTGGAATCAGTTTTTTGTACAACTTCTTCTATCATACAATCCATGACGGAAGGAGCTAAGATAGAACTGAATACTGGTAGCAGGTAAGCATGTGCAACTACAATTCGGGCATTGTTTCTTTGGGCGATAAGGATGGCATACTCCATTGCTTTTTCCGAAGCTTTAGAGAAATCTGTGGGGAGTAATATGGTTTTCATTATTAGTAAATTTGTGTAAAAATGAATCCTCCTGCAGAACTTACTCATGATAATAATTATGAAAAAAAGTGAGGAATGTCACTCTGGTGTAATGAAAAGTAAGGAAACGAAAATAAATAAAATGTAAAAAAGTATTTTATAAAGGTTTAAGGTTTTTTATGTTGATGAAATGCTTTTCATAAACTTCATATCTTAATGAAAAAATTAAAATACTTATTTCGATCCTTTCAATTATACTTCCTATTTAGTGAATGATAAATAGGAAGTACAATCTTTTGAATATATCTTCTAGTCTAATGAATTCATCTTTTCTGCAAATTTCTTAATCACCATTTGAGTAGAAGTGTCAGTATCATAAACAGAATACCAACCTTGGAGTTCGTGAGGGGGGTCTCCTGTAAAGGGATCACCTTTTTTCCATATGGAACCTGGAACCCTTGGTCTGCCTTCCCCAGACCAAGCCCAGAAATTTACACCTGCTACAGGTGAGCTTAATGAAGCATAGTTGTAAGCATCTTGAAATATTTTCGAATAGTAATTATCTCTTACTGTTGTAGATGAAGTTGGTGAAAAATCTCCACCATTTCTCGCAAGACCAAATTCTTCAATTACTAGTGGTTTTCCTAATTTCCTAGCTGCATCGACATGAAGCTTCAGATAATGTTCCATTTTATGAACTGCAGAATCGTAAGTTAGATCTGCTTTCTTTGGATCGTACCATCCCCAATTTTCAACCCAGATATGGCAGGTGACATAATCTATGTTTGGTCCATTGTTATTATCATTTACATCGACACCTGCATATTCTGGTGCAGATGTGTATCCTTCTGTTCCTGCACTGACTAAATGATTAGGATCCCATTGTTTTATGAGGGCCGCAGAATAGTCTATCCACTTATTGTATTGCTTTTGGTTGTCCATTCCTCTTGGCTCATTGCACAATTGCCAGGCCATAATAGTTGGATCGTCTTTGTAGTTGATTTTTGTAATTGAATTTTCTCTTGTTACAATTTTTTTAACTGCATTATAATACATTTGAACTGCTGAGGAATCTGAATAAAATCTTGCAGAGAATTTCTGATACCTGTCCCAGTCCCCTCCAGGGTGCGGAGGAGGGTAAGGGATACTATCTGCTGATTTACTCCAAAGCATATATTGACCCCATCCGCCGGACCATGGCCAGAAGTTTCCTAAACATACTACCGCATACATCTTTCTTTTGCCCATTTCAGAAAGTAAAAAGTCAAGGCCTGTTAAAAGATCCTCGTCAAACTTCCCGGGAGCGTTTTGGACAGCAGGAAGCATTCTATATGGGTGGTTATCCGGGCCTTCACTTAAACCCACAATCCGTAGATTGGTAATTCCTAAATTTTCAAGTCGATCCAATTCCCTGATAAGACGAGTTTTCTGGCCCCCTTTTTCTGATCCTAGATTTATCCCATACCAAAAGTTTGTACCCAGAAAATAGTAGGGCTTCCCATTCACGTAAAAGCCCGTATTAGCGACTTTAACAAATTTATCGACACGTTCCGGTCTCCTTTTTTCAGTATTGCATGAGCTCATGAAAACAAAGAAAAGTATTAGATGCAAAAAGTATTTTACCATATCAGAATAATAATATTAGGTTGAATGGAGTCAGATTGATTAATAAGGCGTTATAAATATAGAAAATTAGTATTAAACCTCAGTTATAATTAGGTATAAATAAAAAGGTCTTTAAACGCAAGTTTAAAGACCTTTATTATAGATAAATAAATATCTACTCTTTTACGAGTTTATAAACGTAGACTGCATTATCTGATATCAGTTTTAAAGTATAAACTCCTTTTGCCCAGTTACTCCCTATTAAAGTGCTTCCTGTGGCCAGGTTATCAATTTGTTCCAGTTCCTGTCCTGTTGAGGAGTATGCTGCTAAACGGAACTTTTCTAAACCGTTAATCTGCAGATTAAATGCATCAAGAGAAGGGTTCGGGTAAATTTTTACCAGCAGAGATTCTTCGCTTACCC
Source organism: Sporocytophaga myxococcoides (assembly GCF_000775915.1). Taxonomy (NCBI): domain Bacteria; kingdom Pseudomonadati; phylum Bacteroidota; class Cytophagia; order Cytophagales; family Cytophagaceae; genus Sporocytophaga; species Sporocytophaga myxococcoides. Next base: position 38,248 of record NZ_BBLT01000004.1, on the reverse strand, counting down.
ATCTGATCTGACTGTACTTAAACTGGCCATTATTGTCAACTTGTTGTAGTCTGTAATAAGCGATATTTAGAAATTCCTTATCAACAAATGTATAAGTTGAACCAGATGCTGTGGTTGAAGGTATAAAACCAATTGAGTTGAAATTGATACCATCAATAGCTTTTTCAATGTAAAATCCTCTGTTGTCAATCTGATTAATCACAGACCATTTGAGCAATGCCCCGCCATCAACTTTGGATGCAGTGAATGAGAGAAAATCTACAGGAAGAACAGTTCCGCATTTGTCGACTTCCTGTGCTCCGAAATAATTAGTGGGGACTCCCATCATATTAGCGAAGACTATATTATTTACAAAGCCATTAGGACAGGTGTTTAGTTTGACAGAAAAACTGAATGCTACAGAATCTCCAAATAGCATGGGCGTTTTGCCTGTTTTAAGAACCCATTCAATTGTATTTGTTGCACTGTTATAAACAGGAACAGGTTGAGACGTCGTTAATCCTGGAGAAGAGAAAAGTTTAGTTATAGATGAAGCTGTATAAGTCACATTTGATGCAAGGGGATCTGTCAAAGAGACTTCAAATGCTGAGTCAAAATGTGTATTCCAATATAATAATTTATGAGAAGGATTTCCTGATCCTGAAGTAGCTTCATTGGAATTATAAAAACCAACATATCCGGCATTCATATAAGTGATGTTGTCAAACTCATATGGCAGAGCATTAAAATTATTGATCCAGACCGAGAGTTTGTTATCTATAAGTTCGGCCTTAATTGTTAATGTATCATTAGGTGAAGGATAGGAGATATCTACTTTGGAACCCAATAGTGTACCATTTTGGAATAACTTGATGGCAAGCTGAGAACAAGAGTTATTCACAAATGTAAGCATCAGTCCTTTCAAGGGATTTCCTGAACAAACTGGTGTTCCTCCATTATGTCTGAATATAAGCGAGAATGGTTGAGCAAGTTCAGGTTTTATTTTAGTAATAAGTGTTCCATTTTTACCATGAGAGTAATCATAGGTAGCAAGTTTAGGAGTGCCTCCCGGATTTTTCGTATTTGTAAAATCCATTAAAGGTTCACCACAATGCGATGTCCAGTCAGCAGAAGATGGCAAAGCAGGGTTGGCAATAGTACCTTGTGTCTGCTTGAATGATACAGTATAAGGAATAATTTCATTTATATCATAACCTTCAGCAGGTGAGCTTTTCTTTATGGTACTGGCAATCGGATTTAGAGGTGGAATCGGTTTACATGTCACCAATACCTTAAATGAAGAGTCTATTGGTGCTTGTGAAGAAGACTGAATCCATGCTTTATTGTCAACCAGAATGTCGGCACTGCAATCGCTTTTTGCTTTAGCGGAATATTTAATCATTCCTGATGCTCCCGGCAGCATAGAAGGAGTGCACCAGCTGATGACTCTGGTAGATGGATTGTATGTAGCTTTAATTCCGAGTGCCTCTGATTCAGTGAATCCCTGCCATTCCAGATCAGCTGGTAATGTATCTGTAACACATACGTTTTGCATTTCCATACCAGGAACAGGTCCTCTTCCTAAGATTCTTCTCCATACATAACCATCCCATTCTTCAACCAATAAACGATCAAAGTTTTTATTGTAATTGGGTTCACAGGCATCCACGTGAACTTCATTAATAGTTGTGGAAAGAGCAGCATTATATGTACTCTGGTAATCAAACCATCCGGGTGTTATAGGAAAGTAGAGATGTTTGTCATTTGTACCTACATCCAGAGTATTATCAAAAGACCAGTCATCTGCCATTAAAGGGCCTACCGGTACAGTACCACAAGCAGAACTTCCTCCTTTGGCCTGAAACTGAATAGCCATTCTAAATGGTGCAGCAATACCTTTATGGACAAAAAGTACTTCGTTTGGTTCTCCTGCTTTAGCAAAGAACATATTGGTATGTTGTGAAGTTGCCATAAGAGTATCCGGAAAACGCATGATCAAACGTTGATTCCATTTTCCTTTCGCGTCTTCTCCAAATGTATATTGTTCAGAAGTAAACTTGACTTTATTAGGATCGCCACCTTCCAGAATTGTGACCTTCAGATCCCAACCGTTGATATTGGTAACAGGGTCGTAAATACCTATTCTTGCAGCATCATTCAGGAAATAAGATATTCTGTAATTACCTGGATTAATATACGGTTCTTGAGCTCCATGAAGTACTCTGAAATAGTGGTTTCCGGCATTTGGCCCTGAAAGTCCATAAGAGTATGTCACTCTCACATCCGGACGACCACCGTTTAACCATCCGTTCTGGGATGAGTTGCTAAAGCGAAGTGTATAGTTAATAATATCTCCGTTTGCAGCTATATTTCTATCAGCGACCTTGGCAATTGACAACGACCTTGAAATGATATTTACACAGTTTTTCTCAAATGTAGCAGTTTCGTTGTTTGGAAATTCATTACTCGTATGAGGCTCACTGTTGCTTGCAGTGATAGTAGCCTGATTACATATAATGGTGTTTTCATAACCAGCTTTCACTCTTACCTTAAACTTTACTTCTCCATAGGTTGGATAAGATTTTGGATTAAAGGTTTTCCAATCATCTCCGGTTTCTCCTGTTGAAGTATATCCTGGAATACTTCCAATATTCCATGTGATTACTCCTCCGCTATTTGTTCCTCCGATTGCTGAAATAAACTCTACTTCAGGAGGTAGAGGATAGGTTATTACAACATTCTCAGCTTGTAAAATGGAAAAGTTTCTATAGCTGATGGTGTATGTTATTTCATCTCCCGGAGTGACTGTTATTCCATTTACAACTCTTGGGCCTGATGCTACTGTTTTATTATTGGCAAGATAGACTTTAAGGTTGGCTTTAGCATCCGGCTTCGCCATTAGCGATGGAGCATAGTAATTTCCTGTTACAGTTAGTAAACCTAATACTCTGAACCATTCGTGGAAATATTTAGGTATACTTTTTATATATCTGTTATCAGGAACAGGAGAAGTTACCATATCTGCATCCCACATTAAGGTTAACTGTCTATACCAGTCAGCAATTAGATCTTTGCTTTCAGCATTATTTTGATCTTTATGGTATGCTACGATAGCAGGGGAAAATGATCCAAGATTGTAATTGATGTGATTACCAACATTAACAGGGAGTAAACCTGCAGGATCCATAGGGATTTCATTGGTTATTATTGCTGGTCCTACGAATTTCAAATCAGTTGGGTCATTACCTAGTTTATGGCAACCCTTATTCCGAAGCTTGCTATAATTTCCTACTCTTATAGCATTGTCATATTCAAAAGTATTTCCACCTGGTTGTGGTTCGTGCAATACTGGATTCCATGTGGTAGTAGGATTACCATTCCAAACATAATTTACAATGGTCCTCCAAGGATTTCGTGCATCTTCTGCAAAATTAGCATCATTGAAGCTTATGGAGTTGGTAGGGGGAGGACCAATTTGACTTATGTTTCCACCTGTTGGTAATTTTCCTTGTGCATATATTTGACCCATGATCCAGTCAGATGAAGCTTCAGCTCTTCGAAACTGATTAATATTCCAATTATGTGCGACAGCATCTTCTTCTTCGAGAAATTCTGCAAAAGCTCTGAAATAGGAGGGAGCGATATAATCCAGCCATTTGGATGTGACATACATGCTTCTGGGATGTATAACCTTTCCATTAAAGAGATATCCTTTTTGTGGATTATTCCCGGGGCCTGTTGGTGTTGCCCAAGTAGTCATCTCTCCCCAGGTATTACCACTTTTTACGTAACCGTCAAAACCAATATCTCCGGAGTAGTAACCATTGGCACCTGTAGCATCAACCCTTGGATCCGGTCCATTAGGACACCAGGAGGGATTACAAGTCCAGCTGCCATCGTTATAGAAAATTGTATCACTGATAGTTTTAAGATATTTTGTCAATAATTCTTTATAAGTTCTTGTCCTTCCGCAATCATCTTTAATTCCCAGAGTTGGCCACTGACGGTACGCAACAAGCAATCCCATAGCAATATCAAAATCTCCATCTGCAGCAGCATCTTTATCAGCATCTGCAGTGCCAGGTCTCCAGCCTTGAGTTCCGATTCCATATCTATAGTTCGGGTTTCTTATGACACCGCATTGAGAAAACATTTCTACCACACTGCCTTTATGATCATGGATGTACATGTAAATACCATCAAAGGTAGGCTTGTCAGCCATATATGCAGCAGCTAGTAAAGCATAACCATCTCCTTCAGAACAGTCTGGTTCTGGTCCTGTTGATCCCAATCCCGGAGGGTTGAAAATAATGTATTTAGTCCCTTGAACTGTAGTGCCTTCGTAGACCGCACGATTCATCATAATCTGATAAGCCTCTCTTGTATTCTTTTCCATTTCGATATCGGTGATGCCATCAGCATTATCGCGGCCAAGGGTTTTTCCACCTTTATAATCAAGAAATTGAGGAAATGGAATTCGGGGATTATTAGAGTTGATATGTACAGTAATAGGATTAGGATTGACAACAACTGCCTGTCCTTTCAATAAAGTCATTTTAGAAAGGATGATTAATAAAATGAGTAAGGTTATTCTCATATTCGGGAAACTAAACTTGTTTAAATTGTTGAAAATCAGTAGTGTGTGGTCGATCACCTGTGCTACTTCATACGTCTCCATCTGTTTTTGTAACCACTTTTTATACTTTTCCAATGTATAATTTACGTAATTCAAAGTTTAATTCAGAATTTTGTTAAAATAGTACAATGGTTTGGTTTTAACAATGCTTTGGAAATGCATTATGTCATGCTTTGTAAACAGTCTGGACTAATTCCTTGCGGTTGTTTTTAGGCTCCTAGAAAGTATTTTAGGTATTCTTCTCAAGTTCAGTTTTAAATTCTATTTGGGCATTTAAACAATTTTTATATTTGTCTATTAATTCTATAGAGTAATAAGAATTTAATTTTTCCATTAATGATTCATCTTTAAAACATAGAAAGAAATGAAGAAAAGACTACTAAATGCCGCTCTTGTGTTATTGGCATCGGCATCATTGAATGCACAGAATATCAGCCAGGAAAAATTGGTCATTACAGGTACTAAGTTTACTTACCCACTCCTGGAGAAATGGGCTAAAGAATTTGAAGCAATCCATCCGGAGGTAGATGTAAAAGTTGTTTCTAAGCTTCAGGCAAATGAAACAGCAGATCTGAAGATTGTTTCTCATGAGAGAAAAAAGGAAGAGATTCCTCAAGCTGAAAAATCTGTAGTGCTGGGAAAATATGCGATACTTCCTGTAGCCAATATTAATAATCCGGCTTTAAAAAATATATCAGAGAAAGGCTTAAAGGAAAAGGAATATAAAGAATTGTTTTTTGAAGATGAGAGTGAGCAGTTTGAAGAAAAAAAGAAAAAGTCAAAATATGAGGTGAATTTATATACTCGTGAAAGCAGATCCTGTGCTCCAATAGCTTTTGCAAGTCATTTCGGGTATGAACAATCTGCTATAAAGGGCAAAGGAATCAGCGGTGAGGATAAATATCTTATCTATGCCGTAAAAAAAGATACGGCAGGGGTAACTTACAATAACCTTGGATTCATTTATGACCTTTCAACCAGAAAAACTGTTGAGGGAATTGCCGTACTCCCACTGGATTTCAATAACAATGGAAAGCTGGATGCCGATGAAAAGATATTTGATAACCTTGATAAAGTGATTGAAAGACTTGAAAATGAAAAGATATCCTCAGTGCCGGTTGAAAATATAAATGTAGTTTATAACTCAGATAATAATAATAAGAATATTAAACTTTTCTTATCTTGGGTATTAGATCAGGGGCAAAAATACAATCACGATTATGGCTTCTTGAATTTTGATACTGAAACCTTAAGTAAGCAAAAAGAAATCCTGACCTTGAATAAATAATAATAGTCTTGTTTTCTCTTTAATAAAAGCCTGCCTCAGACGGAGCAGGCTTTGCCTTTTATAAGGTTAATATTTTTTTATAAAAATCCAGCTTCACTTATTTTAAGTATGAAGAAACTGAGATGGATCAGTGACTTATGGAGTAGAAAAAAGAATGCTTAATACTCCTTAATTATACCATTCATTGTACAATAGCAGGCTTTTTTTTTGAAAGTCTAAGAAAGATTCATTCCTAAATCTTTCTTCTCGGTGGCAAGACCATCAACTTTGCATATAAGATTCAAAATCTGAAATGTGACTTTAAATAATACGGGTATATATTCTTTGTCATTTTAAGTCCCTGAAGGCTTGAGGCATAAAGAAACCAGGGCTCTCGGTCCTCGGGATGAAAAAAAACAAGGTTTCTACTGAAGGAGATGGATCTTAATGCCCCAAGTACTTAACTACTTTCTGCTTTCACTCCTGATTTTCAAAGGTGGATTATTCTCCAGAGATAGGCAGAGGACAAAGTATGAAAGTATAAAGAAAAGACTTAGAAGTTGACAATGAAAATATAAGTATTTTCAAAGTGTCACATTCAACCTTTGGCCTTAATACTTTCTCTTAAAACTTATTACTCATCCCAACTAATCTTTTATAGAAAAATTTTCCATAGATAAATACCAGAAACATTCTCTTGAAATCGGAGAAGAAAAAGCATAGTAAGAGGATTACATTTAGTAGAATGGAGATAAGTGCTGGGTCTGGAAAATAAAAAGATAGAATTGCAGAAATAATAATAAATCTTAGGCATTCAAGGTGAAAAATCCATGCTTTTTGTTCCATGATTGCACCGCAGTTAATGAGTGTGATTAAGATTAATGCATTCAATTGAAATACCATTTCTCCTGCTATATTTTTATATAGCGGAATAAGCAATGTGAGCAGTAGTATGATCAAACTTATCTGCCCCATTATATATTTTTTTTGAATTTCTCTCTTTTGATTATTAGTGACATTTTTTACAGAAAGAAATTTCTTTTCCAGTTGTTGTCGAAGGTCAGGAGATATAGTTTCAGGCTTAGCAAGTGCAATCTTTATTTTTTGTTTCAAACCAGGCATATTCTTTATAGATTCTAATAATTCCAGCAGTTGATGGAAATGTTGCCACAGAAAGCTTCTGCTGTTCAGCGGTTGAGTAAGTCCATATTGAGGCTCTTCTTTTTCTTCTGCAAATGTTCCAAAGAGTTTATCCCAGAAGATAAAAATATCAGCATAGTTTTTATCCAGGTAATTAACATTGGAGGCATGGTGCACTCGGTGGTGGGAGGGAGTTACAAAAATGTATTCAAGGAAACCAAGTTTACCTACCATTCTTGTATGAGTAAAGAAACTATAGGCAGCATGTATCAGGAGAATGATCATTACCATGTGAACCGGAAATCCAATCAATGGCAGTATGCACCAGAATACATTTCTTATAAGAGCCTGAAAAACGGTAATTCTTGCAGATACCGTCAGATTAAATTCTTCACTTTGATGATGGACTATGTGAGCAGCCCAAAGAATATTTATTTCATGACTGAATCGGTGATACCAATACCAAATGAAATCTGTTAAGAATAAGAGTAATATCCAGGTGAATAATGTCTCTTTTATAGTGAAAATGGCAAAGTATTGGTGAATGTTTTTGAATATAGAATAGAAAACTCCTGTCAAGGCAAGGCTTGATAGGCGTTCAGCAATACCGATACTTATATTTGATATGGTACTGTTAAATGTAAAAGCTTTCACATTCTTCTTTTTTGATAAAAAATATTCAATAGCAATAGCCAGTAAAAATATAGGTATTGATATTGTCAGCAATAAATTATTCATAATGGAGTGGTTTAACTTAAAACAGAAGGCGATTTATTCGTGGAGGGTTTTGATAATGCTTGAATTAGGACTGTTCATGTGTTGAAAAGATGTTTCTTTATTAGGCTTTAGTTTTAGCAATGCCTGAGCAAAAAATATAAAGAGCACATACATTAATATAAATGCAGCCATCTTTTTCCCAGAATTGATTTGTGGTGTTTTAATATTCATATACAGGGATTTATTTGCTGATAAGCCCTACAATACTTGTCTGAATAAGTCTATTAAGTCTATAGATAAAATTAATTACTAGCAAGTTTGTTTCAAATTATCCTGTTTTTTTTCTGGAAAGAGTACAACCAGGGCTTTTAGGAAAATGACACTTATCAGTAAAATGAATAAGTTTTATCTATTTCTTTATTGATAATATTGATTTTTTCTATTCCTCAGGGCTTTCTATTTTTGATTTATAATTAAAACCTGGAAATTATGGAAAAAGCAAGCCTAATAGGTCTGGATTTGAGACAGTCACAAATCCTCTCAGAAGAATTAAATATTCTTTTAGCTAACTATCAGTTATTTTATATGAATCTAAGGGGATTTCACTGGAACATTAAAGGTGAAAAGTTTTTTGAATTGCATGCAAAATTTGAAGAATTGTATAATGATGTGCAGCTTAAAATAGATGAGATCGCTGAAAGAATTCTCACATTAGGCTTTGTACCTGAACATACTTTTTCAGATTACCAAAAGAAATCAGAAATTAAAGAAGCGAAGAATGTAATTGAAGGAACCGAAGCTGTATCTTTGATACTTCAGGCTTTCAAAATACTATTGGTAGAAGAAAGAAAAATATTGAAGATTGCTTCTGAGGCGGAAGATGAGGGGACAAACTCTTTGATGAGTGATTATATTAAGCAGAAGGAGAAACAGGTCTGGATGTTTTCCGCTTACCTGCAGAAGAAGTAAAACAATCATGAAAGTTCGAAATCATTCAGGATATGAAAATGTAATTTAATGCTTGATTTCAATTAAGGTAAAGTTCTTTCTTGGAATAGGATTTAGGATAAGGTCTTTATTAGGCATTAAAAAAAAGAGGGACTCATATGGAAGTCCCTCTTTTTTATTCAAAAATCAGATGTTTGACTGATTCTCCTGATCCGGCAAGCTCAGTTAGCGAATCCAGACCTATTTCGAGATGTCTTTTTACATATTTTTCAGTAACAGTTTTGTCACTTTTTTCTGTTTTAACTCCTTCCGGGTCCATTGGATTATCAGAAACCAGTAATAAAGCTCCGTGAGGAATTCCATTTATAAAGCCAACAACAAAAATAGTGGCTGTTTCCATGTCGATTCCCATTGTGCGGATATCCCTCAGGTATTGTTTGAATTTCTCATCATGTTCCCAAACCCTTCTGTTTGTCGTATAAACTGTCCCCGTCCAATAATCCAGTTCATGTTTTTTTATCATACTGGAAACTGCTCTTTGTAAGCGAAATGAAGGAAGAGCAGGAACTTCAGGAGGTGCGTAATCGTCTGAAGTTCCTTCCCCGCGTATGGCGGCAATTGGAAGTATCAGGTCACCAACTTTTGTTTTTTTTAGTCCTCCGCATTTTCCGAGAAATAAAACAGCCTTTGGAGGAATTGCAGAAAGTAAGTCCATCACAGTTGCAGCCATAGCACTTCCCATTCCAAAATTAATAATCGTTATGTTATTGGCAGTGGCTGTTTGCATAGCCCTGTTTTTTCCTTGAACCTCTACCTTAAATTTCTCCGCGAACAGTTCAACATAGTTAATAAAGTTTGTAAGAAGAATATATTCCCCAAATTCAGAGATAGGAGTACCTGTGTATCTTGGTAACCAGTCTTTTACGATTTCTTCCTTTGTTTTCATGGCATTAAAAAATTTGATAAATTTGTTTTTATGATTCCCCTCAATCTCCCCTCGTTTGATATTAAAGTTAAAGACTACGAAAATAAAACATGGATATTTGATATACTAAGAAAAAAGTATGTTGTTTTAACTCCTGAAGAATGGGTAAGGCAACATTTTATTAATCTCCTGATTACGCAGTTTAATTACCCTAAATCTTTAATTAAATGTGAATCGGGACTTAATTATAATAAGCTACGGAAAAGGTCAGACATTGTTGTTTATAACAGAGAAGCTATCCCTTTTCTTCTTATCGAATGTAAAGCTCCGGAAGTGAAAATTACTGATGCTGTTTTTAAACAAGCTGCTACATATAACTTTGTCCTGAAAGCCCCTTATTTTGTTGTAACCAATGGTATTAATACTTTTTGCTGTAGTGTTAACCATGATACAAAAGAGGTAGGCTATGTTAATGGCTTACCTGCATTTCCTGAAAACTGAAGAACCCCTTAATGGTTTTGACTATTGTACCAATTATTGTCGATCAGGCCATTGTTAAAGTATTGTATATAAGCTTTTAATACTGATTCAAGCTTTTTCTGTTCGGGTACTTCCTGTAAATGAGTGATGTTACGGGGCGGATCTATTTTAAAACACTGGCATTGGTTTTCCTGATTTAAAGAGAGGTACAAATCTTTTTTTATCAGATTATAGGAACCGTTGGAAAAGTTTAAAGCATAACCTTCTTCTTTTTCAGAGAATATTGATGTGCCGAAATAATTGCTCTTAGGGTTTTCTATATTCAGGAAGTCAAGGATAGTCGGTAGGATATCTGCATGCTGACAAATTTTTTCATCATCCGGAACGGTAATTTTTTTCGAAGGATGAAATAGAATCAATGGTACATCAAATGCTCCCAGCTCATTAGAATATTCCGGTTGTGAAGACATTTGCGTATGATCGGCAGTGATAATAAACAAAGTATTGGAATACCAGGGTTGTTTTTTAGCAGTCTCAAAAAACTTCCGGATTGAATTGTCTGAATAAGCGACACATTCATGAATGGGCAGATCTCCTTTGGGAAATTTACCTTTATATTGCTCTGGGATAGTGTAAGGTGGATGGGAGCTTAAAGTAAATAATCCTGTAGCAAAGGGTTGCTTAAATGTACTGAGTTTATGAGCAAAAAACTGAAGGAATGGTTCATCAAATATTCCCCAGTTGCCATCAAAATCTTTATCCTGATCCGGATATTCGTTTTTCCCATAGTACTCTTCAAATCCTGCATTTTGGGCGAATACGTCAAATCCCATGGTACCATTTTTACCACCATGGAAAAAACTTGTATGATAACCTTCTTTTTGAAGGATATTTCCAAGTCCTACAACTTCATTAGTCTGATATATCGATGTTATATATGGCTCAGTCATCAAAGATGGTATGGAGGCCAGGATGCTTGGTAGTGCTTCGATGGAAGTACGTCCGTTGGCATAAGCATTTTTCATCCATACACCTTGGTTGGCCAGAGAGTCAAGAAAAGGGGTAAAACCTTTATAGTTATTTCCAAGTCCAGTATATTCAGATCCAAAACTTTCACAGATCAGAATCACTACATTTTCTTTTGCTTTTGTTGAAACAGCTTTTTTTTCTTTAGTTTTTCTGATAAGGTTGAATAATTCTGACTGATTAGAAAAGAAATGAACTCTTTGAACAGGTTGAATATTGGATGTTGCTATCAGGGAGAATGGAGTATTTAATACAAGATTTCCCAAAATATTAGGATTTAAAGTAAAGGCATGATTAGGTCTTAAAGGCTTTAATTGTAAACCTCCACGTATGATCAAAATATTTAAGGCAAGGAAGCTAATTAATAATGGTGCTGCGATGTATAGTTTCAGCCTGACGTTCATCGCATTTTTGGATTTGGGATATAGCCAGGCGATAATTGCAATGAGAATTGTTCCTGCAAGCAAAACTGGCCAGTAATTCAAGGCTAACTGTGGTCCCTGATCCAAAATGTCCTTTTGCAGGCCTGCGAGATGTTCATATGTGGACCTTTTTCCGGTAAACCTGAAAAACTCAATGTCCACGAGATTAACGAAAAGCAGGGGGGGGTTAACAACAAGGAAAAGAATTTTGAGAAATTTCTGGTATCCGGATTTGCTAATGAATGTAACTGGAATAAGTGATAGCAGCGTAAATGGCAGATTGACCATAAATATAACGGAAAGGTCAAATCGTATACCAGATACAAAGGCTTCCAACACTGAAGAAGCAGAGGCTTCTTTGAAGTATGAGTAGTTATAAACAAAGAAGCAAACCCTGCAAAGTGTATAAATTAGGGTTAAGAGTCCAAGTCTTTTTAGAAGTATTTTATATTGAGTTAAATTCATTTTTTAGAAATGATTTTTTAACAGGTGTTGTATTATTGCAAACAGATCCATCAGATAAGCAATACCCAGGTGAATCAATAATCCTCCCCAGATAGATCTGCTATAATATGTAATTATTCCTAAAATAGTACCTCCGAATATAGATCCGACAGCTTCTCCAAACGGTTTTCCAAAATGAAGGTAGCAGTATAAAGCAACCATAATGAATACAGCTCCTTTGTCAAGATATTTGATCATTGCCAATACCAGGAATCCTCTGAACAAAAATTCAATAGATAAGAATCCCATTCCATAAAAGATTTCGTGGATACCAAATGTGGCCCAATAGGGCCATCCAAGATAATTTTCCGCTAATCCTGGTTTATATTCAGGGTAATAATTCAGAAAGTCCTGCTGAAAGGAAGCCCAGAATATAAAAGGAGACATGAGTAGCAGAAGAAGAAGATAGGGGGTCAGTTCCAGGGAGTTTTTCTGAAATCCGTAGAGTGGAATGTTTTTCCTGTCTACCCAATACCAATAGCAGAGGATAGGAATGATTATAATGAAGGAGCTTACAAATTCGGTGACAAAGGAAGAAATAAACTGACTGACTTCAAATGGCACTTCCGTTCTGATCCAATCACGATACAAATAGAATGATGTTTCGCTGAAAATTAATATCAGGATTACAAACAGTATTGTAAACCAATATGATGCAGAATATAAATGTAGCTTTCTGTTATAAAAATAGGCATAAGTAAGAGACAGAAATAGCAATGGTACAGAATAAAAAAGAAACAAGTAAACATTGTATATTTTCTGGCCAGCATATTTTTCCAGAATGGAGTTTTCAAAATCAAGGCTATAATTAAAAGCCAAACTGGCTCCCAAAAACAGGATAAGCACCAGGAAAAATTTCAGATTGAATTCTTCCTGGAAAAATGCTTTTTGATATTTTATAATTTGTCTGATTATTCTGTTCGTTTAGCTTAAATGATGCTCTACCTCAGAATAGGGTAACTCAAATGCTTCTGAAATTTTCTTATAAACGATTTGCCCGTTCACCACATTTAATCCCTTTTTCAATTCCTCATTTTCCCTGCAGGCTTTTTGCCATCCTTTGCTAGCAATCTGACAAACATACGGATATGTAACATTAGTCAAAGCCAGGGTAGATGTAAACGGAACTGCTCCAGGCATATTAGCGACACAATAATGAACAATACCATCTACAACATAAGTAGGATTTTCATGTGTAGTTGGTTTACAGGTTTCAATACATCCACCCTGATCTACAGCTACATCCACGAGAACCGTTCCTGGTTTCATTGTTTTTAGCATATCCCTGGAAATTAATATGGGGGCTTTAGCGCCTGGAACAAGGATTGCACCAATAATTAGGTCTGCGGTTTTTACAGCCTCGTTGACATTACTTTGGCTGCTATATAATGTATATACATTAGCAGGCATAATGTCTTCCAGGTATCTTAATCTGGCAACATTGATATCCATAATTGTCACATTAGCTCCCAATCCGGCAGCCATCTTCGCTGCATTTGTTCCAACGATACCTGCCCCTATTATTACCACATTTGCAGGTTTAACACCAGGGACGCCTCCCAGTAAAATACCTCTTCCTTGGTTATGTTTTTCAAGATAATTTGCGCCCTTCTGAACCGCCATTCTTCCTGCAACTTCTGACATGGGCACCAATAATGGTAATGATCGATCAGATTTTTCCACTGTTTCATATGAAATACATACAGCACCTGATTTGATCATGGCTTCTGTAAGCTGTCGCGAGGATGCGAAATGAAAATAGGTAAAAATTGTCTGTCCTTTTTTTATTAGAGAATATTCTTTTTCTAGAGGTTCTTTGACTTTTACAACCAGGTCGGCTCCGCTATAGACATCTTCAGCCTGACAAATACTAACTCCGGCGTTTTGGTATTCCTCATCCAAAAATCCAGATCCCTCTCCGGCTTTTGTTTCTACCAGCAGTTTATGACCTAGTTTTACAAGGTCTGCACAATGCGCAGGAGTAAGGCCTACACGATTTTCTAGTGTCTTTATTTCTTTAGGTACTCCGATGACCATAATATTCGTTTTTGCAAATATAATTAACACGATATAAAACAAAAGCCAACGATTATGTCGCTGGCTTTTGTTTTTTCTTACGATATAGACCTTTGCAGGTTTTTATTTTCCAAATGGAACTGTATTTTTTTCTTCTTTTAAAGGGGTCGGAGTAGACAGACTTTCTACAACTTCGCCTGAAAGAGTTACAATTACACGTGGATTACTTGGATCGTTAGTGAAAATGGTTAAAATATCAGAGTTTTTTCCGTCAAAAGTCGGATTGTAGGTTAATTCAAGAACTGCAGATTTGCCAGGCGCAATTGTATCAGAAGCAAGTGTATGGTTTATGCAGCTGCATGCTGACTGGAAAGATGAAAGCGCAAGTGGAGCTTTTCCTATATTTTTAACAGTAAATTTTTGGGCAACTTTTTGTCCTCTTTCAATTTTTCCAAAGCTATGCGTGTTTTTGTCTAGGGAAAATTTAGGCGCTGCCTTTAGTTCTTTAGGAGTTAAAGCAACTTTAGGTTCTTCTTTTTTTACAACAATACCTTTAATATAAACTACTTTGGAAGGTTCTGAAGAATTTGAGGTAATCGTAATGCTTTTGTTGAACACACCAATTCTTCCGGAACTATTGTATGAAGCTTTTATTGATCCCTTGCCCCCAGGAGGAATTGGATCCTTGGTCCAAGAAGGAGTAGTACAACCACAAGATGCTCTTACGTCAGTTAATACAATCGGAGCATCTCCTGAGTTTTCAAACTCAAAATCGTATTCAGCCTGAATACCTTCTTCTACGATACCAAAATCGTGTTTGTCTTCACTGGTAAATTTAAAAGCACCTTGTGCAAAAGCTCCTAGTGTCAGGAAGGATAGGAAAGCTACAGAGGCAATTCTTTTTATCATTGGTTTATTTAATTTTAATTAATCTGAAAAAAATAACATTTAGACCGTCCAAATATAAGTATTATGTGACAATTTTAATACCGATTTTTTGTGGAGGAATATTTTATTTAATACCGATTTTTTTCTGAGTAGGTATTTTTCAGAAAATAATATATTTAATCATAATTTAACTGTAAGAATAACAGTAGAGTATGAATTTAAAAAGAAGTCTATCAGATTCTTAATTTGATAGGTTAGTCTTTTTATCTATTTTTGAACTTTAACGTACGTAATTATATTAGTTTAATTAGAAAAATACTGTTATTACATAGTGAGCACCCAGGAAACCATAAATGATCTTACTTTAACCAAAGAGGAAATTCTTAATGATTACAGAATACTCTGTGAAAGTCGTCAGGCAAGTATTTTGGGTAGAAAAGAAGTTTTTGCAGGTAAGGCTAAATTTGGAATTTTCGGAACCGGGAAAGAGCTGGCACAGATTGCTATGGCTAAATATTTCAGGTTTGGAGATTTCCGCTCAGGGTATTATAGAGATCAGACTTTTATGATGGCTATAGATGAACTGAGTCTTGAACAGTATTACGCTCAACTTTATGCTCATACAGACATTGTTGCAGATCCGGCATCCGGAGGCAGACTTATGATTGGTCATTATGCCACCAGAAGTCTAAACAACGATGGGCATTGGAATGATCTCACCAAAATAAAAAATTCAAGTCCGGATATCTCACCTACAGGCGCTCAGATGCCAAGGCTTGTGGGACTTGCCTATGCTTCAAAATTGTATAGGTTAAATCCGGAACTTAAAGACATACAGGGATTTTCAAATAATGGAAATGAAGTAGCATTTGGAACTATTGGCAATGCTGCAACTGCAGAGGGGATTTTCTTTGAGGCTATCAATGCTGCCGGAGTATTGCAGATTCCAATGGTTGTATCCATCTGGGATGATGGATATGGAATTTCCGTTCCTCAGGAATATCAAACCACTAAAGTTGATATTTCTAAAATGTTTGAGGGGTTTAAAAGAACTGAATCTGAAAGAGGTATAGAAATCTTTAAGGTGAAGGGCTGGAATTATGAAGATTTATGCCGTACCTACAGAGATGCTGCTCAACTGGCCAGAGAGCAGCACGTCCCTTCATTGGTTCATGTGGAGGAATTGGCCCAGCCTTTGGGACACTCTACTTCCGGTTCTCACGAAAGATATAAATCAAAAGAGAGACTTGCCTGGGAAGAGGAATTTGATTGCAATAAAAAATTTAAAGAGTGGATTCTTGACAATTCGATTGCCACATATCAGGAATTAAAAGAGATTGAAGATACTGCTTTTGAAAAGGTAAAAAAAGCTCGTCAAAGTGCCTGGAATAGTTTTGTTGAATCCATGAAAGGGGATTTGGATGAAGCGCTTTACTTGATCCAAGAAGCATCCTCTCAAAGCACTCAGAAAGAGGCTCTTCTTTCAATAAAAAATGCTCTGGAAAAAACGCTGAATCCAATCAGAAGTGATGCAGTTAAAGCAGTAAAAAAAGCATTAAAAATACTTCGTTTTGAAGAACTTCCTGCAAGGACTAAATTAATTGCCTGGGTTGAAAGGACTTCTGAAGAAAATTTCCAGAGATATAGTTCTCATCTTTTCAGTCATTCGGATCAGGCGGCGATTAAAGTAGAAGAAATAAAGCCTGAATACAATGAAAGCAGTCCATTTGTAGATGGGCGCGAAGTTCTTCAGGCAAACTTTGAAGCCCTCTTTCGGAAGGATCCACGAGTCTTTGCTTTTGGAGAAGATGTAGGGATGATCGGTGACGTAAATCAGGGTTTTGCAGGTTTACAGGAAAAGTTTGGTAATCTGAGGATTATGGATACCGGTATTCGTGAAACCTCTATTATTGGTCAGGGCATCGGTGCAGCAATGCGAGGGCTTAGGCCAATAGCTGAAATTCAATATCTTGATTATTTATTATTTGCAATCCAAACGCTTTCCGATGACTTGGCTACTCTTCATTACAGGACAGTAGGAGGACAAAAAGCTCCAATGATTATCAGAACCAGAGGGCATAGGCTTGAAGGAGTCTGGCATTCTGGCTCTCCCATTAGCATGATCCTGGGAAGTTTAAGAGGAATATATTTGCTGGTTCCCAGAAATATGACCCAAGCCGCCGGATTTTATAACACCATGCTAAAGTCTGATGATCCAGCTTTGATTATAGAAACTCTGAATGGTTATCGATTGAAGGAAAAAATGCCTTCAAACCTTGGGGAGTATACTGTACCCCTAGGCGTTCCAGAAGTATTAAGAGAAGGTAGTGATGTTACGGTGGTCACCTATGGTGCTATGTGTAAGATCTCCCTGGATTCAGCGGCACAATTGGAAGAAATGGGAATATCGGTTGAGGTAATAGATGTACAGAGCTTAATGCCTTTTGATATTCATCATATTATAGCTAAGTCTGTTAAAAAGACCAATCGAGTAATATTTACAGATGAAGATGTACCTGGTGGAGGTACTGCTTATATGATGAAGGAGGTTCTTGAAACGCAAAAGGCTTATCAGTGGCTGGATTCTGCACCAAGAACATTGCCTGCCAAAGAACATAGGCCTGCATATTCAAGCGATGGAGACTATTTCTCCAAACCCAATGCAGAAGATCTGGTGGACCTGGTGTATGAGATAATGAATGAAGCAGATCCTGTTAAGTATCCTTCATTGTATTAGTAATCAATTATTTGGTGCCTAGGTTAATAGGGGTGGTTTCAGTCCAGTTACTGTAATTTCCATCTTCATCTCGTATTTTAATCTTAAACTTAAATGTTCCTTTAGGTAATTCAGGAATTAGGTTAAACACGGTAGTCATATTAGTTCCCTGGTTCAAAACTCCATCTATTGGTCCTTTTTTTCCTGTATTATTTAATGGAGGGAAACTGGCATTCAGAAAACTGAACTTGCTTATTTGAAAACTATTGGTGATTGTATCTAATATGTAGATTTCAGCTATAAAATTATGGGTTGCATTTTGTTCAATATTACCCAGATTTCCATCCCCGTCCTGAAAATTTATAGATATTGAAAGCGAGTCTATAAAGGTGCTGCTCAGGGGATTATAAATATTAAATTTTTGGATCTTATTGAAACTAATGACAGGTACTTCTGAGTAATTCGGAGCTCTGTCGCAGGCAAATAATAAACCTATGACAAACAGAACAGGTATAGTATGTTTGAAGTATGCTTTCACTTTTCTGATATTTTAAATTCAATTTATTAATAATAATGGACTTCAAAGAAAGTTTTAAAAAAGATTTATTCAATATCTCGGATCAAAACTTTAACGATAAAGCCATACTTTTATTCAAATATCAGGCAGAACATAACCCGATATATAAACAATACCTTGATCTTCTCGGAAAAGACCCCAGCAAAATCTCTCTGATTGAGGAAATCCCATTTTTACCGATTTTGTTTTTTAAGACCCAGGAAATAAAAACTGACATTTTTTCTGAAAAGCAGATCTTCTATAGCAGCGGCACTACCGGTTTTCAAACCAGTCGACATTATGTAGCGGATCCTGAGTTTTATTTGAAGAACTGTGAAGAAATTTTTAGGAAATTTTACGGCAGTCTTTCTGATTTTATAGTATTGGCATTATTGCCTTCTTACCAGCAAAATCCTGGATCATCTTTGATTTACATGGTCAATCATTTTATTAAACAGTCTGGTAATCCGTTATCCGGATTCGTTAATGAAAAACTACTTATTGATAATCTTAAAAAATATAAAGAAAATCCCGCAAAAAAATTATTGATAGGAGTTTCTTTTGCCCTCTGGGATTTAGCGGAAAATGACCACCCGGATCTGTCAGATTTTATCGTTATGGAAACAGGTGGCATGAAAGGTAGGAGGGAAGAGCTGGTTCGGGATGAATTACATCAAATTCTGAAAAGTGGATTGAATTTAAAAAATGTTCATTCTGAATATGGTATGACAGAGCTTTTATCTCAGGCATATTCTGCTGGAAATGGTTTTTTTTCGGGGCCCGACTGGTTTAAAATCCTATTGCGGGATATTAATGATCCTTTGACAATAGGATCTGGAAGGTCTTCAGGTGGAATTAATATTATTGATCTGGCCAATGTAGATTCCTGTGCATTTATTGAAAGTCAGGATCTTGGGAAAATTTCGGATGATAATAACTTTGAAGTGCTTGGCCGGTTTGATAATTCTGACATAAGAGGCTGTAATTTGCTTTACTTAAACTAGTCTTTGAAAAGTTCAAAATTAAATCGAAAAGATTTAATTTTATTTGCTGTTTGTTTTAATTATTGAAAATGAATAATTAATTTTACAAAGAATTCAGGTACTAATTTAAAATTAAACACTTTATGAAAAAGTATTCACTAGTTGTATTTTCTTTTGTGCTTTTGCTAGCTTCTGCTTGCGCAACTCACAGAACTTGCCCGACCTACACTAAAGAAGTTAAAAAATCTGCTTCTGTAGCAAAAATTTAATCTGGATTTTTTTAAAGTGATTCTGTCCTTAAAGGTAAAAGAAATCGACGGAGTTAAGATTTAGAAATATTCGGTTTTGTTGATAAAAAAAGAAAGCTTCTTTAAACTAAGGAAGCTTTCTTTTTTTATCAAAAAGTTTCAAAAAAATTACTTATTAGCATATTTTTGAGCGTCTTCAAGAGAAATAACGGAATCACTCATTATTATCAGCCTTTCTACTACATTTTTCAGTTCTCTGATATTTCCAGGCCATTCTAAAGTCTGAAGGTAAGCTACAGCCTTAGGGTCAATTTTTTTGGGCGTTGTTTTATATTCGTCAGCAGTTTCTCCTAAAAATTTTTCAATTAGAAGAGGAATATCTTCTCTTCGCTCATTTAAAGGAGGAACCTGGATAAGGATAACTCCCAGACGATGATATAAATCTTCTCTGAATCGATTCTCTTCAATTTCCTTCAATATGTTTTTATTGGTAGCGGCAACAATCCTTACATCTACTTTAATTTCTTTTTCTCCACCAACCCTAGTGATCTTGTTTTCCTGTAAGGCTCTCAAAACCTTTGCCTGTGCAGAAAGGCTCATATCTCCGATTTCGTCCAGAAAGAGGGTCCCACCGTTTGCCTGTTCAAATTTTCCTATTCTTTGTTTGATGGCTGAAGTAAATGATCCTTTTTCATGTCCAAATAATTCACTTTCAATGAGTTCTCCAGGAATTGCAGCACAATTGACTTCTACCATCGGACCATTAGCCCGGTTACTTTTCGCGTGAAGCCATTTAGCCACAAGTTCTTTTCCAGAACCATTGGGTCCTGTGACAAAAACCCTTGCATCTGTAGGTGCAACTTTTTCTATGGTTTTTCTTACTTCTTCAATTGCAGGAGATTTTCCAAGTATGTCAAAAGTTTTGTTGATCTTCTTCTTGAGAACTTTTGTCTCAGTTACCAAGCTTGATTTGTCCAGTGCATTTCTTACTGAAACAAGCAGTCTGTTAAGATCCGGTGGTTTTTGAATGAAATCAAAGGCGCCTTTCTTAGTAGCCTCTACAGCCGTTTCAATGCTGCCATGGGCAGATACCATGATAAATTGAGTGTCTTTCCCGAGTTCAAGAGCTTTTTCAAGTACTTCCATGCCATCCATTTTAGGCATTTTAATGTCGCAAAGTACCAGGTCATAATTATTTTTTTCAATTAATGCCATACCTTCTTCCCCGTCTTTTGCTTCATCTACCTGATATTTCTCAAACTCCAGAATTTCTTTCAGAGTGCTTCTGATGCTCCTCTCGTCATCTATTATTAGAATATGAGCCATGTTTGTGCCGTTGTTCGGTTTTAAAGATTAAATAAAAAAAATGCAAGCCGTTAAGCCGGGTTCTGTCTTGTCTTATCATTTATCTGGTCCCGAAGTCGCCATCGGGAATCAAACGACCTACCCATTCCGCCATTCCGTTAGCCGGAATCAGAGCGAGCAACTCTGTTGTAGACGGAACCTATTTGGTCTTTCAACCCATAAGGTTTACCCCAATTTTACATCACTGCAAAACGAGTGAGCTCTTACCTCACTTTTTCACCCTTACCTTTTGCAAGGCGGTAATTTTCTGTGGCACTTTCTGTCCTTTCATAAAACTATGAAAAGCCTTCCCGTTAGGAAGTATGGTGCTCTCTGTTGCCCGGACTTTCCTTCCCGACTCAAAAGTCGGAACGATAAGATGGCTTGCATTCAATTACAAATGTATATCTGATTTTACAATCCCCAAAGCTTTCTGGTTTTAGTTAATCTTTACCAGCGTCGCGCCATATCCAAATTTTTCTTTTTTTGCATCTTTGAAATAGACTATGTTTTTGGTTCTGCTTAAAATTTCCTGAATTTTTAATTTCAAAATTCCGTTGCCAACTCCATGAATAAACGTTATTTCATCCATGCCAGAGGCAATTGCGTTATCTAAATTTTTCTGAAAATGCCTGATCTGTATTTCCAACATTTCGCTGTTGTTTAACTTCAAATGATCAGGAGTTAGTTTTTCTATATGAAGGTCTATTTCAGGAGCTGGTCTGGAAAATTCTTTTACTTCCTGAGGAGCAGAATACATTTCCTGAACAAGTTTTTCCTTATTTATAGGAGTCTGTTTATCATCAATTTTAAACAGATAACCTTGTTCATTTATAAGAGGAATCAGCTTTTTATTTTTATAAAAAGTTGATGCTTTTATGCTTAGTTTTCTTACCAGTGGCTCTTTGTAAATAGTTCGTCCATAACTAAAATATAGACATTGTGTTATCCATGATGGCCAGGAATCAAAATCTTTTACAGATGCTTCTCCAACTTTGATATGAGCTTTTGTTTTCAGGTTTCCGGTACTAATACCTATATAATTTTCATCAGTCAGGCTGCCGAAGGTAAACGAAATATCAAGGTCACTTTCATTTATAAGCTGAATGGAATAAATTCTATCATTGAAAGGAACAAAGGCAAGATAAATGCCGTCCGTTTTGAGCCTTTCGGGTGCAATTTCCTGTCCGGGTTCTTCTGCTGCAATAAAGCTTTCTGCTGATGCAACCACCACAAGTTCTTTTATTAGTGCAGGAATAAGAAATCCATCCTGGATCTCTACTTCAACGTCTCTGGAATTGATGATTTTTCTGACAATTCCTTCTTCTTTCCCATGTATAAATCTGACCTTATCTCCTGGTTTCATAGTTTTAAAAGTAAACAGGATGAAATTTAAATCCTTTTCTGCTGTATTCCAAAGCCGGAGCAGGAACATGCAGTATGTTTAAGCCATAATCAAAAATGAAATTCAATACTTTGCTTCGGGTTCTTATTTTAGTGAAATCAATGTCAAGACTTAGAAAATACTGTCTGTAAGGATCATATCCTGCAGCCTTGTTCTGGACGTCTTGGGCATAAATCATATTTTCAGCACTATAACCTAATGAAATATTTAGCCATTGGGGAAATCTACTTTCTTTATTTGGAAGAAATGAATGAATATTAAATGATAACCAGTATGACTGGCCGTTGTAGTCTTTTAGTAATTGTTCATTAAGCGATTTTCCCAAAACGTTAGGTCTTTCTTTTGCAAATTTTGTTTTGTGAAATGAAAATTTTGGCTGAATTCTAAGCTCGTCCCAAAGGAGGTATTGCCCGATTACAAGGGCAGAACCCGATGCATTGGCGGCAACATCTGTCCAAGAAAAGCCATATTCGGAAGAATAAGCATCAAGAAATTCAATAGGAGTCTGGAATACGAATCCTGCCAGACCTCCTATGATATAAGCCTTTTTCTTTGGTACTCCGCTCCATTTGAGAACATCAACAGCAAAGCGGCTTTCATGAAATGAAGTAGTAGCATGGCCCAGCTTATCCATCTGTTTCCATTCCCCGGAGTCGTCAAAAAAGTGGAATGAACTTCTTGGGTTATTCTTATACCAAAGCTCATTTAGACCAATCATACTTGCTGTATATAATCCTACAATGCCTGTGGTGACAGGTATAAGTCTTTTTTTATTTATTGCAGAGATAGTATCCTGGGCCGTGGATGCAAAACTTATTAATGAGATAAAAAATAAAATAAAGATTCTCATTTATTTAGCTTCAGCTTCGTCTTCTTCCCTATGAGGAGTGATAGTAGTATTATTAATCGTATTATTGCTTTTCTTCTCTTCTTCTTCCTGTTCTCTTTTTTTCTCCTCAGCCAGCTCTTCGAATATTTTTCTTCCTTCCCCCATATCAAAAATTATGGTGTCTCTCTTTGGTTTTTCTTTTTTTCCGAAAAGTTCTTTCAGATTATTAAATCCCTGTGTGTGCATAATGCTGAAGCCTGCAGAGGTATTGTTGATATTGTTAGTGGCAACTGAGTTTAAGAGTGCGTTATTATTATTCTTATTGTATAGCTTAAGTCTTAGCCTTCCGTCCTGACTAAGAAGGTACTCAATAGTCCACTCTCCTGCAATACTTGAAAAGTTATTCTGATTGCTGCTATTGGTGTTTTGATAACTTCCGTCACGGGATATTCTTAGTCGACCTTCCAGCATCGTATAACTGAATCGTAACATAAAGGTGTTCATTGCATTAAGGTCTATATCCACCTGAAGGTTTTTATCAAGTTGAGATAGCCAGCTGCTTAGCTGATTAGAGAGAAGTTCGCTCAGATTACCGCTGGATCCTCCAATACCATTAAAAGATCCGTCCTGAGCGGAGAAACTTTTCAGGATAAGTAAGCTGAATACCTGTTTATTTAATTCCTGTTCGTTGGTTTTAATTTTGGATTCAAATTCGATAACATCTTCCACCATATTTGGGTCAGACTTAAGGATATCAATATCTAGATTGATACGTGGAGACATTAAATCTCCTTCAATTCCCATTAGTACATCTACAGGGTATCGGTTTTTTAATTCTGGATTTTTTCTTACTCTTCCTGTATCAATTAGAGGGGCAAGGGAAACGTTTTGTCTATAGGCGGCCTTGATATCAAGTAACCCTTTATAAGGGTCTCCTGTCCAGGAGATCCTGCTATTGGGGAGCAAGGTAAACTCTTTGCTGATAATGTTTGCTAGTGAGAAATTGTAAGTACCTTTTTCTATTCGATAATTTCCAAACATATTGAAATCGCCACGGGTATCAATGCTCATTTTTATATTTCCGGAACCATTTCCTCTGAGTTTATCACCAGCTTTTTTATCAAAAATGATTTCAATATTCGCATCAGTTGTTACGTCAAAGTTAAAGTCAAGTGTTATTCCTGATAAGTCAACAGTTTCTTTGGTAATGGCAGCTTTACTTTTGGAAGTTGTAAAAGTGATATAACTTTGTTCTTCAACTGTAGAGTATTCTGTCAGAGGAATATGTATGTTTGTACCTTTCTGGGATCTGGCATTGGCTGTTATTTTCAAATCCGAAAAAGCACCCAAAATCTCCAGATTTCCGCTTACTATCGCCTTTCCATAGAATAACTCATTGTCTTTTTCTGTAGTGTTCAAAACGCAAACCTTATCGAGATAGCCTTTTAGGTTTACTACAAATTTTCTGAAGTTATCATGAAAAATACCACCATCTAAAACAGCATTATTCCCTTCTGAATCTTTGAGCTTTAACCTCTTGAATCCTATCAGGTTTTCGTCGAAATAAATATTGTCAGAGAAATAATAAGTTGTGCCAAGGTAATCTACTTTGAATTTGCCACTCTGAACATTCCCATTACCTTTCAGCACAATGTTTTTCAGAGAGCCTCCAATGGTGAAATTTCCTGTTATTTTGCCCGAAACTTCAGATAATACGCCCTTGAATATAGGATTAAGTAGATCCAGATCCGCTTTGTCTAATTCAGCAATGAGGTTAAGGTTTTCACTTTTACCGTTTTTACCTGGTTGAATATTACCTTTTACATTAATTATAATGTTGCTCAACCGCTCGACTTCTACATCAAGGTCCAGAACACTTTTTTCAGTATTCCATGAAGATGTACCGATAATGTTACCTACTAAAAAATTGTTTACATGTAAATCATTGATAAATAAACTGCTTCCTAGGTTAGGGTTGTTGAATATATCATGAATATTCACTGATCCTGTAAGGACACCTTTTAATGAAACGTCTGTCAATAACGGGTTTATGGTCTCTAGCTGAAAGTCAATTACTTTGAGAAAAGCCTCGTCAGAAGAAACCTCTGATAATGTACCGTCCAGACTTACTGTTTGTTTGTTGTTGGAAACAGTAAAATTTTCAAATAGGATTTTTTCAGAATTGAAAGTAATAGAGTTGGATGGATGAATCTTCCATCTCTTATTCAGAAGATTCAGGGAAGAATTATCGTTAAGATTTACAACTCTGTGGTTTTCATTGAAATCAAGATTGCCTGATAGCTTAGCAGAGTTACTGCTTCCTTTTTGTGCTATCTGTGAAGTGAAGTTTACTCGGGTTCCGTTCCAGATGCCTTCAATCTGAAGATTTTTGGTTGGAGTAAAAGATTTAAGAATTTGCTCATCTGATTTTACAAAGAACATAGCGAGCACATGGCTGCTGTCTGAAAGCTTGGAAGCGGAGATTTGTGCTTCTGTTTTTAATAACTCATATTCATTGTAATACAAAGTATCAACCTTTGTATAAAGGTTGAGGGTACTTGAATACCCTGATGTGAAATCTCCTTCAATATTAACACCAGGAGAAAGATAGAGCTTGGGAAGGTATATCGCTAAAATAGCATTGATATCTATTAGGTTGATTTTAAAATCAAGCCGGTATTGGTCAAAAGTTTTCTTCTTGTTGGCATAATATTTATCAAGTTCACTCCTTTTATTCCTGGCAGTCATTTCATATTCATTCCATAAAGTTTCAATGTTTGAAGCTAGTGTGGTAAAGTTAAAATTACCTTCAGCCTGTATAGTTGCAAGGTCTGATTTTACAGAGAAATTCCTTATGCTATCTGTTTTTGAGCTTATTATTTGCATAGAATCAAGAAATACTTCTCGGTTTTTATAAACCAGATAGCTATTTCTGAAAATTGCTTTACCGAATATTTCATCCAATGTCATTCCTGTGAAATTGAAATACGCTTCTGTTTTCACAAAAGTCTCTATTGAAGAAAGGTTAATTGCTTTCAAATTAGCTTTCTCAAGATTGGCCTGAATATTAAAGTGATTTTTATGTTTGTTTAGATCTACTTCCCCATTAACAGAAAGCACGATGTTGCTGTCCTTTATTGCTACAGCTCCATTAAAAAACTGCTTACTTAGCTTTGCAGTAGTTGTGATATTCTTAAAATTGTAGTTGTTTATTCCGATCCTGTGGACTTTCCCATTTATAAAAACTTCTGCATCGTCCAAAGTGAATCCTTTGCCTTCGATTGTTCCTTCCATGTCAAGCAATTGAACTTTATTCTCATATCCTACAAGTTTACCGAGGTTGAAAGACTTTGTGACTAGGTTTCCTTTATAATGTGCTTTGGGATGCGTATTCTCCTGAATCTTTAAATTGATGTCCGATTCTACTACGCCCAGGCCGGTTGTGAAATTTCCCTTTGCTACAAAGTCGTTTAGGAAGCCGGTAAATATTCCACTGCCTTTTATTTTCCCCAGTTTTTTAAGAAAGTTGGCAGCATCATCACCCACATATTGTTGTATGTCAGCAGCGTAAATGTCTGTTTCTTTAAAATTAAGATCCATAAAAGTCTGCTCCAGTTCAGGTAAACCGTCAAATTTGGTTTTACCTTTCATTCTGCTTCTGTTACCAAATTGCAGATCAAAATTGTTTACAGAAAAATTGATGACCTTTCCTTTAAATTTTCCCGAAAGCGTGTAAATGTCATTATAGCCTTGCAGATCCGGGGCGAAGTGTGAAAGGTTTCTGCTGGTTACTACTGATTGATTGATATTACCAGTCATGACAATCTGTTCATTAAAATCTCCCAGATCATCAATTGTGTTGTAATCGAAACGGACATAATCTTTAACAATACTTTCACCAATTTCAGCATAAAGATCTTTGAACTCCATGTTCCTTTTCGTAAAGGTAAAGAGGGTTGTAAGCTGATGAACATTCAGTTTGGTTTGCCTGTCATTAGTGCTTAATCTATGTACATTTATCTGGACAGTATCCTTAAAGAACTTAAGTTTGGTCGCGTCAGCAGAAATATCAGTGAGCGCAAAATGATAATAGTCGTATCCGTAGGTGATTTTTTCTTTTCTGAAATCATGATAAGAGAAAAGCATGTTCTCAACATTGACCGCTTCAATCACAAAAGGAGCTGACTGCGTTGCAGAAGTGTCAGAGGAGGCAGAAAGGTCCTGGATAGCTGCCACAAAGTCGGATATGTTGATGCCACCATCTTTGTATCTGAATACTTCAACTTTTCCATTTGCCAGGCTTATTTTGTCTATGGCTACATTACCATAAAGGAGGTTAAGAAAATTCAGATCAACTTTTGCATAACCAACCGAGATCATTTTCCCATTGTGAGTGTCATTTACTTCCAGACCTTCCAGAATAATCTTGTCAAACCAGTTAATGTCTACATATTTTACAGAAATAGGATAATGTAATTTTTCTGAAATATAGGAAGAGGCTTTATTAACAGCCCAAGTTTGTACTTTTGGGGAGCGAATGGCAAAAATCATCCCCATCAGCAAAAGGATAATACCTAATGCAGTAAATGAGATGGTTTTTGTTAACCTTTTAAAAAAAATCAGGTATTTTCGCCTTGTATTCAAAATTTATAAATGGGTCCTTATATTTTAGCAATAGAATCATCTTGTGACGAGACTGCGGCTTCGGTAATTGGCAACGGTAAAATTCTTTCAAATATTGTAGCAACGCAAGATGTGCATATTAAATATGGCGGCATTGTCCCTGAACTTGCCTCAAGAGCTCACCAACAAAATATTATTCCTGTTGTCAATCAGGCATTGCTAAACGCAAATATAACAAAATCCATGCTAAATGCAGTTGCTGTTACTAAAGGCCCAGGTCTTTTAGGATCTTTACTGGTTGGGATTTCTTTTGCAAAGTCATTTGCGTTGGGGCTTAATGTACCTCTTATTGAAGTGAACCATATGCAAGCGCATATTTTATCTCATTTTATTGATGATCCAAAACCTGAATTTCCTTTTATTTGTTTGACAGTGAGTGGAGGACATACTCAGATAGTGTTGGTTAAAAATCATCTGGAAATGGAGATTCTCGGAGAAACTCAAGATGATGCTGTAGGAGAAGCTTTTGATAAATCGGCCAAATTATTGGGACTTCCATATCCGGGTGGACCTTTAATTGATAAATATGCTCAAGAAGGAAATTCTCAAGCCTATACCTTTCCAAAAGTCGACACGCCCGGATTGAATTTTTCTTTTAGTGGTATAAAAACTGCAATTCTTTATTTTCTTCAAAATAATACAATGAAGGATGAACAGTTTATTGCTAAAAATCTTAATAATATCTGTGCAAGTATTCAATATACTCTAATTGATATTCTTATGAGAAAACTCAGAAAAGCAGTTCAGGAAACAGGAATCAGGGAAGTGGCCATTGCTGGTGGAGTGTCAGCTAATAAAGGATTAAGGAAAGTGCTTGAAATGGAGGCTAATACTCAAGGATGGAAAGTTTACGTTCCTGATTTTCAGTATTGCACAGATAATGCTGCAATGATTGCAATGGCAGCACATTTTAAATATGTTAAAGGAGATTTTAGTAGTCAGGCATTAGTACCTGATCCAAGAATGAATTTTTAAAAAATGGCAGCAAAGGAAAAAATATCATCAGATATCAATATCAGAAATAAAAAGGCAGGATTTGAATTCCAGTTTCTTGAAAATTTTACCGCAGGAATGGTTCTTAAAGGCACAGAAATCAAAGCCATTCGCCAGGGGAAAGTAAATTTTCAGGATGCCTTTTGTTTTTTTAAAGGGAATGAATTGTATGTCAAGAATATGCATATCTCGATTTATACAGAAGGAAGTTATTATAATCATGAACCATTGAGAGATAGAAAACTGTTGCTCAACAAAAAAGAACTAAGAAAACTGCTTATAAAAGGAGATGAAAAAGGGCTCACTATTATTCCGGTCCGTTTGTTTGTAAATGACAGAGGGTTTGCCAAATTGGAAATAGCCTTAGGTAAAGGAAAAAAACTTTATGACAAGCGGGAAGATATTAAGGCAAAAGATGTTAGAAGAGAGCTTGAAAGAGATCGTTATTAACCGTAAGTTTATTTTTTTATATTTAAGCTGAAAAAAATTATATAAATAATGCATCAAGAGCCTTTACTGGAAATTTACGGAGTCTGTGGTTTGAGTGTAGTGCCTGTTAAATTAGAACCATCTGACAAGAGTGAAATCGGAACACAACTATTGTTTGGAGAACTTTTTACAATATTGAATAAGTCTGAAGATGGAAAATGGGTTTACATAGAAATCGTTCAGGATCAGTATAAAGGCTGGATTGATTCAAAACAATATGAACCGGTGGGAAAGGAGTATTTCACTGAATACCAAAAACTACAATGGCCAGTTTGTAAAGATGTTATGGGAGTGATTCAAGGAAATGGGAAATATTTTCCGATTTTAATGGGAAGTACACTTCCATTTTATAACAACGGTACCGTGATTATCGGGAAAAATATCCTCAGATATGACGGTGAAGCTCAATTTATTAATCATACTCCGGATTTGAAATTTCTTGAGCGTACTGCTAAATTTTACCTTGCAGCCCCGTATATGTGGGGAGGAAAATCTCATTTTGGAATCGATTGTTCTGGCTTTACTCAACAAGTAATGAAACTCTGTGGGAAACAATTACCACGAGATTCATACCACCAGGCAGAGTGTGGTTTTAAAAAGCCCTATTCAGAGCGTCTCCCAGGAGACCTTGCATTTTTTCATAATGCTCACGGTAAAGTCATTCATGTTGGTATTTTGCTTGATCAGAATGTGATAATCCATGCATCTGGAGAAGTAAGAATAGATATGCTTGATGAAAATGGAATTTTCAATAAGGAGAAAAATATTTATACACATAAGTTATCCTCCATTAATCAAATCTTTTAAAATTAAAATCTTCTATAAATCAGTGATTTTAGAATTGTGAGAAATTTTCTTACCTTTGCACTCCGTTTTTGAGAATAAAGCGGTGCTGATTAAAGGCAGATAAAACTATTTTATGTTAAACCAAAATTTCAGTCGTATTGCCCGGCGATTGATGTAAATAGGGCAGACTATTAATTATTATGGCAAAACCAAAAGAAGATTTTAACTGGGAAAGCTTTGATACCAAAGGTTTCGGTTCAGGTTATGATGCTAAGAAAAGAGCAGAATTGGAGGCTCTTTACGAAGGTACAATCACCCAGGTAAATGAGAAAGAAGTTGTTAAAGGTACTGTTGTAGGTATCACAGACAGAGACGTGATCCTTAATATAGGCTTTAAATCAGACGGATTAGTTCCATTGTCAGAGTTTCGTGATGTTGAAGATCTGAAAGTGGGACAAGAAGTAGAAGTATTTGTAGAAGATCAGGAAGATGCTCAGGGACAGCTTATCTTATCAAGAAGAAAAGCTAAGATTGTTCAGGCTTGGAGCAATATTCAAAAAGCACTTGATAACGATATCGTTATCGAAGGAATAGTTAAAAGAAGAACTAAAGGTGGTCTTATACTAGACATCTATGGCGTTGAAGCATTCCTTCCAGGTTCTCAGATTGACGTGAAACCAATCAGAGATTTTGATGTGTTTGTTGGCAAGAAAATGGAGGTAAAAGTTGTGAAAATCAACTATACCAACGATAACGTAGTAGTTTCTCACAAAGTACTTATCGAGAAAGATATCGAGAAGCAAAAAGCTGAGATCCTTAACAACCTTGAAAAAGGACAAGTACTTGAAGGTGTTATCAAGAATATGACAAACTTCGGTGTGTTCATTGACCTTGGTGGAGTTGACGGCTTATTGCACATCACTGATATTTCATGGGGTAGAATCAATCATCCAGAAGAAGTTCTTAAACTTGATCAAAAAGTTAATGTTGTTGTACTTGACTTTGATGACGAGAAGAAAAGAATTTCTCTTGGTATGAAACAACTTACTTCTCATCCTTGGGATTCACTTCCTGAGACTATTCAGGTTGGTTCAAAAGTTAAAGGTAAAATTGTTAACGTTGCAGATTATGGCGCATTCCTTGAAATCCTTGCAGGAGTTGAAGGTCTGATCCACGTTTCTGAAATGTCATGGTCTCAGCATTTGAGAAATCCACAGGATTTCATCAAAGTTGGTGATGAACTAGAGGCTGTTGTTCTTACTCTTGACAGAGAAGAAAGAAAAATGTCTCTTGGTATCAAACAATTAACTGAAGATCCTTGGACTAAACAAGATGTACTTACTAAGTATGCAGTAGGTTCTAAGCATTCAGGAGTTGTGAGAAACCTTACAAACTTCGGTCTTTTCATCGAGCTTGAAGAAGGTATCGATGGACTTGTTCACGTAAGTGATCTAAGTTGGACAAAGAAAATCAAACATCCATCTGAATTTGTTAAAGTAGGAGATAAACTTGATGTTGTTGTTCTTGAGCTGGATGCTGAAAACAGAAGACTTGCTTTGGGACACAAACAACTAGAGGAAAATCCTTGGAATACATTCGAAACAATCTTCACTGTAGGTTCTGCTCACAAAGCAACTATCATCCAGAAAAATGATAAAGGTGCTGTGCTTGAGCTACCTTACGGAATCGAAGGATTTTCAAGTGCAAAAAATCTTGTTAAACAAGATGGTAAAACAGCTGAAGTTGGAGAAAGCTTAGATTTCAAAGTTCTTGAGTTCTCTAAAGATGAGAAGAGAATTGTTCTATCTCATACAAGAGTTCATTCTGCAGCAGAACAGGCTGAAGAAGCGAAAGAAGTTAAGAAAACTGCAAAAGCAAAAGCTCCTGCAAAAGCATCTTTACCTGAGGTTGAGAAATCAACTCTTGGAGATTTAGAAGCACTTTCTGATCTTAAGAAGCAAATGAATAAAGACGAGGCTACTGCTGAGAAAAAAGCAAAAGCTAAGAAAAAAGAAGACGGAGAATAATCTTTTCCTATAAATAGAAATGCTCGTAAGAGCATTTCTATTTTATAATAAATGTTATTTTTTTTTGAAGTTAGAAGTATTTGTTATAAGTTTGCATCACCAAAACATGGTTCTGTGGCCGAGTGGCTAGGCAGAGGTCTGCAAAACCTTTTACAGCGGTTCGAATCCGCTCGGAACCTCAAAAGGTCCTTAGGTTACTAAGGACCTTTGTTTTTTATATACCTTTTGGAGACTAATTGCCACTAATTACCTATTAACAATATTTATCTCTCTTTTAAAATTTCTGCAAATATTTAACATATTAATTAAATTGTTACGTATTAAATTGATACTAAAAAAATCTTTTCAATGTTTACTCAATATAGACTGAAGTTTTTCCTGTTCCTTCTTTTGTTGCTTTTTCATTTTAATACAAATGCCCAGAGCAATAAGAAGGAAGTAAAAAGATTAACTGATGAGGCTGCTAATTTTTTTCGAATTGGTAAGTCCGGAGATCAGGAAGCCTTTATAAAAGCTTTGAATTTATTTTTAATAGCTGACAGTTTACAGCCTGATGATCCTGAAATTTCTTATTCAGTGGGTTTGTGTTATAATCACACAGATCAAAAGCTTAAAGCTTTGCCATATTTGGAGAAGGCCAAATCGGGAGGGGTTAAGTATTCTGACCTCGATTATTATCTTGCGGTTTCTTATCATCTTGCTCATAGATTTCAAGAGGCTATAACATTATTGAATACATACAAAAAAAATGTTCCTTCTGATAAGCAGACTGCAGAAAGACTTATTGCCAATTGTGAGAATGGAATAGAATTGATGAAAAATCCCAAAGAAGTAAAAATTACCAATCTTGGTCCAAATGTCAATTCAAAATTTCCAGATTATCACCCTTCCATATCCGCAGATGAAAGCACTATAATATTTATATCCAGAAGAGACACCACCACTGGTGGCCAGATAGATATACAGGATAATAAATACTTTGAGGATATATACATCTCAAATAAAGTAAATGGAGAGTGGACCAAACCTCAGGATTTGGGAAACGGAATCAATACAGATTCTCATGATGGTTCTGTAGGTCTTTCTGCAGATGGGCAGGAATTATTTATATACCGATGGTCTAAAGAAAATAATGGAGACTTGTTTGTCAGTGATTTAATGGGAACTGAATGGTCTGCACCACGCAATATTGGCCGTAACATAAATACCAAAAAATCCTGGGAGTCTGATATGAGTATTACGCCGGATAAGAAAATTATATTTTTTACCAGTGACAGACCAGGGGAGGGAGGGCGTGATATCTATATGGCAAGAAAATTACCTAATGGTGAGTATGCTAAACCAATCAATCTTGGCCCTAAAATAAATACGAAATATGATGAAGATGCTCCTTTCATTCACCCGGATGGAAAAACACTTTATTTCAGTTCAAAAGGACATAAATCTATGGGAGGATATGATATATTTTCTTGTACTATAAATCTTGAAACCGGGGCTATCCTTACTGAACCTGTGAATGTCGGATATCCTATCAATACTGCAGATGATGATGTTTTCTTTGTGTGGTCTGCCGACAACAAGAGGGCTTATTTCGCATCTGAAAGAGAGGGAGGCTATGGTGAAAAAGATATTTATATGCTTGAAAGAACAGATGTTGAAGCTGCTCTGGTTGTGTTAAAAGGAAAGATACTTAATTGTAACTTAAATAGCCCGATTACTGGAAAGATAACCGTTACAGATAATACTACACAGGAGGTGATTGGTATCTATACGCCTAATTCAAGTACTGGTAATTATATAGTTATTCTTCCTGCGGGAAAAAACTATGGTGTAAGTGTAGAGGCACCTGGTTATGTTTTCTATTCTAAGAATATAGATATTCCATTTCTTGAGCATTATCAGGAAATCGATGATCAGATCTGTATGGAACAATTGAAGAAGGGAACCAAAATTGTCTTAAGAAACGTCTTCTTTGATGTTGATAAGGCAACACTTCGAAAAGAGTCTGAGGCTGAGCTTGAGAGGTTGGTAGAGCTGTTGAATAATAATAAGAGTATCAGAATTCTCATTTCCGGACATACAGATAGTGATGGAAATGATGATCATAATCTCAGGTTGTCAGATGCACGTGCTAAAGCTGTAGTCGATTATCTTATAAGTAAAAATATAGCAGGCTCCAGGTTGACTTCGAAAGGATTCGGAGAAACAAAACCTATTATGCCTAATGATACTCCTGAAAATAAACAAATGAACCGAAGAACTGAAATAGAAATTATAGAATAAAAATTATATATTTTACTTAGTTTTTAAAAGGGGTTGCGGCACGCAACCTCTTTTTGTTTATAACCTCTTTCCTGATTTCCTGCAGCATTATGAGGATCAAAAATAATTTTCTAGCATAGATATTTGCTAGAGAAAGAAAGCTACATATATTACTCTTCTGACAGTAGGCTCTCTGAAAGCATTGATTTTTTGCGTTGAAGGATCCTGCAGAAGCATTGATACAACGTCTATCGCAGAAGTTTAAAATAGTAGGAAAGTGAACTTCAATTTGGGAAATGATTATCCGTTTTATTTTAAGAACTATAATTAAAAATACTTTTAGCTGTTAACTGATAATGAAGCTAAGAGGATTATTCTAAAGGTTTGATAGAAGTTGTTAAAGATTGTATTCTTATTCCTATTTATATTAATGCAAGAATCTGAAATAGGTAAAAGAATAGTTTATAGGATTCCTTTTTATCAATAAAAAAAAGACTTTAAGGCAGATTCCTTAAAGTCTTTTTTTATTGAAATTAAGTTGATTAGAATGATGGACAAGGCAATCTCTTCATAATTTTTTTCTTATGTTTCTTAGGGAAAACATAAGTTAAATTGAATTCATGTGAACCACCGGTGCCTGCTCTGGCCAATCTTGATACGGTAAGGTCATAGCTATAACCGATTCTGAGCGTTTCTCCTTTCCATCCAACAAAACCAATGATAGATTCATTGTTTTGTATTCTTTGTTCATACCTCTTAATAGGAATACCCCTGTACCAAAAACCAACTAAGAACTCATTTACAGCTCCATATAATCCAAGATCCAATTGGTCTGATTTACCTTGCCATTTATACTGAAAAGTAGGAGTGACACTTATTTCTTCTTTGTCATGCTGCATCGAAACCCTTTGAAATAAAACATACTTATAACCGCTGACAATTGAATATTGAGCGGGAAGAGTACTTACATTAGCTCCTCCATCAAAAGACTGGTTCGGAGTGTTCACATGGTGGCCAGCAAATCCCAGCCAGAATTCTTTTGTATATAAAATTCCTCCTGCTGATAAGTCTGCATAAGCTTTTGCTCGATTTAGTAAATCCTGCGGGTCTGTTCCACTGACAAGACCTTGTGTATTATTGAATTGGTGAGGAAACCTAAGTTCTGCATAATTGAGAAATCTTGAAACATAAGCTGCTTCAATTCCCGGCTTAAAAGTCCATTTTCGGTTTATATTCACTTCATAAGAATACATAAAGTGTACCTCAGTGCTACTTATTTGCCCTCCTCCCTGATTGTCTTGTAAAACCATCAGTCCAACACCACTTTTATATTTGGAGAAATAAGTATCAGCGGATAAAACGGAAGTAGTATATTTAGCATCAAGTTTCGGCCATTGTAACCTCTGGTGAAAACTGACTCTTGTTCTATGCAATGATCCGGCAAATCCAGGATTCATGTACAATGGTACATTGTAGAATTGGGAAAATTGAATATCCTGAGATTTTAACTCAATTGAGTTTAATATCAACGTAATCAGTATAAGGCTTTTTATGTAAATCTTCATTTTCTAAAGTTTAAAAAAGTGATGATTAATACAGCTCAAAAGAAGTATCAGGTTTGTTTACATTATTGTATTTTTTGTTTTTGTTGAGATTCTTCAAAGCTGAAGCCTGTTGTTTCTTATACTGAGCAGCAGATGCATTTTTCTTTCCTTTATTATTGGTATACACGTCATCAACTTTATGATAATGCTTCTTACTATTGTGAAATTTATTGGAACGATATGAAGCCCTGACCTTTTTTGTCTTAGGCTCTTTTTTAGTCTCTTCACCGACATTAATATTAATGCAGGAATAGAGAAATATACCAGAGGCTAACAGCCAGAATACTCGTGCTATCATAAATCTAAAAAACTGAATCTTAGTGAGGATACGGGTATTGCGTGACTAATGTTGTTTAAATATTCATAAGCTAGAGGAATGAAAATATTTTTTTTAGATGAAAATCAGAAGGGTTTCGATAAACGGTTTTTGTGCTTTGGTAAAGTTTATTTGTTTATAACTTTTTAATCTTATTTAATCTAATTTTCAAATATTTATTAACCTGAAAAGGCAAATTTCGTACTACACTTTTAATCTAAATGACATATTAGGAGGACACAACTTAGTGATTGTCGAAGGACTATAGTCTTATGAGGCTCATCGGTTATTAATCAATGAATTCCAGAGGGGCAGACGCAAACGACCATCACCATTAATTACAAATACAGATTTATTTCTTTGACTGAATTAGAAAAAATTAATAAAATGGATCACGGGAAACATTTTTTATGCTGGTTGGCTTTTTTTATTTCTTTTCTATTTGTAGAAATAAATGCTTATGGCCAATGTACAGGATGTACAGTCAATACTTCGGCGACAAATATTAGCTCTACTGCTGCCGGGCAAACTATCTGTATAACTTCAGTCCCTGCAGGGAATGTTAATTTTAATCTGGGTCATAATAATGTCTCTCTTAAAGTCTGTGTGGACGGCGTTACAATTAATAGCTTTAATGTCAATAACACAGGTTTTAGGTTTGAGTCCTATGGAAATAATAATATTTCTGTTGGAAGCTGGAATGCTAAGGCTTATTTCTATACAGCCAAAAATAAGACATTGAACCTTACCACAAATGCTATTACTGGAGCTTTGGATCTGGATGTGGATACCAATGGAACTATGAAAATTACGACACCCGCTGGTCAAGGGATGCGTGTTAGTAATAGTATTATTAATATAAGGTATGGAGCTACACTTGATATGAAGGGATATATTAATATTGATTTGGCTAATAATTTTAATAATGCAGGAACAGTAATTACCCAAGATTATTTCAGACTTCAAGGTGCAGGTAACATTTTAGATAATTCATGCGGAGAATCGAAGATTATTGCAAACTCGTTTGAGTTGAATGATGGAATTGCATACAATAGGGGACTTATCGAAGCAAAATCAGCTAACATTCAATCTCCTACATCAGGCAATTTCAGATTTGACAAAGGTTCACTATTAAACGTTACTGGCACTGCTTCAGGTGAAGGTTTGACTGTAAGTTCTTCAAACCCTTTTGCGTTTGTTGGTGGGCCAGGTAATTGTGCCAAAATGAATATCAGCCGGGTTAATTTAATTAATTTTAATTTGACGACCTCAAATCAAATTAATTATTGTGGACCTAATATAGGAGCTAGAATAGGAAGTGCTGCAAATAGTTGTGCAGATTGTATAGGACAGGTTAAGTTGTGTATTTGTGATGTACCTCCTAAAGTAGTTACTACCAATCAGACGGTTTGTTCTCCCAATACTGTGAACCTTTCTGCTCCTGCTGTAACAGCAGGTTCCACTTCCGGATATGCACCTGGGCTTACATTTACTTACTGGCAGGATGCAGCAGGTACTATTCCTTTAGTGAATTATACAGCAGTAGCTACTTCTGGGACATATTATATAAAAGGTACTAACTCAGGAACATGTTCTGATATAAAGCCGGTAGTAGTCACAATTAACCCCAGGCCAACAGTAGTAGTTACTAATCCGGCAGCCGTATGTTCCCCAAATACGGTAAACATCACAACAGCAGGAGTAACAGCTGGTTCAACAGCCGGTCTGACTTATACATACTTTACAGATGCAGCGGGAACAACAGCACTTGGAACACCAGCGGCAGTTGCAACCTCAGGTACCTATTATATAAGAGGTACAGTCGCAGCTACGGGTTGTTTTGATATTAAGCCGGTAACAGTAACAGTTAATCCAACGCCAACAGTAGTAGTTACTAATCCTGCAGCTGTGTGTTCACCAAATACGGTAAACATTACAACAGCCGGAGTAACAACAGGTTCAACAGCCGGATTGACTTATACATACTTTACAGATGCAGCAGCAACTACAGCACTAGCTAATGCCAATGTAATTTCAACATCTGGTACTTATTATATTA